>CADBMK010000114.1 GCA_902795785.1 uncultured Bacteroidia bacterium
CTCACGAGGAAGGTCTGGAATATCACGCCTGGATTCCGTGCATGGTCCGGGGTGGCCTTCCGCATGAGTGGTACGCGGTAAACAGGCTGGGCCAGAAAGCCGACGACTACCCGGCTTACGTAGAGTTCTACAAGGCGCTCGACCCCCGCAACCCGGAAGTTCACAAATACCTGGCTGAGGAAATGGCATCCATCGCCCGCATTCCTGACGTTGACTATGTCCAGTTGGATTACATCCGCTACCCGGACGTAATCCTGGCCCGTGGCCTGTGGGAGAAATACGGATTGGTGATGGACGAGGAATATGCCCCTGCAGATTACTGCTACTGCGATGACTGCGTCAATGCCTTCAAAGAGATGACCGGCATCGACATTCTCAGCGTCGATGATCCGTCAAAGGTGGAGCAGTGGACAGATTTCCGGTGCGACGCCATCACCGACCTGGTGAACGAGATTGCCGCGGCGGTACACGCAGAAGGCAAGAAGATCAGCGCGGACGTTTTCCCCGGGCCGGAATCATATGCCGTGAAGATGGTCCGCCAGAGATGGAGCGACTGGGACATCGACATGGTATTTCCTATGAACTATAACGACTTCTACCTGGAGGACGCTGCCTGGGTAGGAAGGATAACCGAAGAAGAGGTCAAATCCTTCGGCGGCAAGCCTGTTATCAGCGGCCTTTTCATCTGTCCTGACTGGCAGAACAAGAACAAGGTGGTTGATCCGGAAGATTCAGGCCTGCTTCCTTCCGAACTGGGAACCGCCATCGATGGAGCCAGAAAGGCCGGCGCAGCAGGAATCTGCCTTTTCACGCCGGGACGAATGAGTCCGGAGCACTGGTTTGCCCTGGAGACGGCAATAGGAATAAAGAGCGAAACGCCCGAGCCCAGGGTTTATCACTGCAGAAAAGCCCTAGGTAAGATAAACATTGACGGAGTCCTTGACGAGAAGGACTGGGCTGACGCTCCCCTGTCGGAGGATTTCGTAGATATTCGGGGAGTGGACTTTGAGCCGGCCCCAACCATGCAGACCAATTTCAAGATGCTCTGGGACGAGGAGAACCTTTACATTGCCGGCATAATCCAGGAAAACGACGTCAAGGCAAGGCTCACACAGAAGGACACAATAATATATTATGACAACGACTTTGAGGTATTCCTTGATCCTGACGGAGATGGGAAGGATTACTTCGAGTTTGAGATAAACGCCCTGGGAACCCTTATGGACCTCTTCATAGACCGTCCTTACTGCGAGGAAGGCAAGTTCCTCCTTAGCTGGGACTGCAGCGGCATCAAGACAGCCGTCCACGTAAACGGCACCCTCAACGACGACAAGGCCGACAACGGTTGGAGCGTGGAGATGGCTATTCCGTTCCAGTCTCTGGACGTAAGTTTCACGAAGGCCGCGAGGCTTCAGGACTGGAGGGTAAACTTCTCACGCGTTGAATGGCTGAAAAAAGACGGACCCGAGGAGAACTGGGTCTGGAGCCCGACGGGCGTAATAGACATACACCATCCGGATCGTTGGGGCATAGTACATTTTGAAGGGAAACATTAAACATCGAACGATATGAAAACTCATTTCCAGGCATTGGCCCTGCTCTTGGCCACTGCGTGTACCCAGGTAGTAAATGCGCCTGATTACGCATCGTATGTTGATCCGAAGATAGGCACCGGCGGACACGGACACGTCTTTGTCGGCGCAAGCGTTCCTTTCGGAATGGTTCAGTTAGGTCCTACCAGCATCCCGCAGGAGTGGGACTGGTGTTCCGGTTACCATGACAGCGACAGCACCGTAATAGGATTCAGCCACACCCACCTGAGCGGCACAGGCATCGGTGACCTGTTCGATATCACCGTCATGCCCGTTATCGGCCGGACTACTCCCGAAAGAGGCACAGAGAACAATCCGGAAAGCGGAGCCTGGAGTTATGCAGACAGGACAAAGGAGGTATGCGAGCCCGGTTACTACAGCGTACTTCTGGAGCGCTACGGCATAACGGCGGAGCTCACCGCAACGTCAAGGGTGGGCTTCCACAGATACACCTTCCCCGAGACGGAGGATGCCCGGATTCTCTTCGACCTGGAAAACGGAGGTTGCTGGGATAAGGTCACCAGTTCCGGCTTCGAGATAGAAAAAGACGAAGAAGGCAGAATCAAGGCCATCGGCGGCCACCGCCATTCAACAGGCTGGGCAAAGGATCAGAAAGTTTTCTTCTGGGCTGAATTCTCCCGTCCGGCGGAAGCCTTTACCGAGACAAAGGATTACGGCTGGCTGGAATACGGCCACGCTGACGACGGAGAGCAGATTCTTGTAAAAGTGGCCCTCTCCCCCAACTCAATCGCAGGCGCACGCAAGAACATGAAGGCCGAGCTTGACGGCTGGGATTTCCAGGCCACACGATCTGCAGCCCGCACGGCCTGGAACAAGGAACTTGGCAAAATAGACATCAAAACAAGAAAAGAGTCAAAGCGCACCATATTCTACACGGCCCTCTATCACACCATGATAGCTCCGTCCGTTTTCAATGACGTCGATGAAGAGCCTGCCTACACCACATTCTCCCTCTGGGACACCTACCGCGCAGCGATGCCGCTTATGACAATCATCCACGCTGACAGGATGGACGATATAGTCAGGACCTTCTGGCGGATCTACAAGGAGCAGGGAGACCTTCCCGTATGGCATCTTATGGGCAACGAGACAGATTGCATGGTCGGTAATCCAGGCCTCATCGCCTTTGCAGACGCCGTCGTCAAGGGCTTCCGCGGAGGTCTTACCGACGAGCAGATCTTCGAGGCGATGACAGCCACCGCTGACATGCCGGACCGCGGACAGGACATCCGAATGAAATACGGATTCATCCCTGCCGACCTCTACCCGGAGAGCGTGGCCAACGATATGGAATACGCAATAGCGGACGGTGCGCTTGCAAACTGCGCCGAAGCTCTGGGCAAGACCGAAACTGCCAAAATCTACCGTGAAAGGAGCCATTCATACCGCAATTACTGGGATCCGGAGACACGCTTCCTCCGCGGACGCAACTCGGACGGCACCTTTAAAGAGCCTTTCGACCCGATATTCTCCCAGCACAGGGTCTCAGACTACACGGAAGGCACAGGCTGGCAGTATCTCTGGCTTGTTCCACAGGACGTGAACGGACTGGTGAGCCTCTTCGGCTCAAAGAACGCCTTCATTGAAAAGCTGGATTCCCTCTTCGAAGCGCCTGATCACATAGAGGGCGCGGACGCATCACCAGACATCTCCGGACTCATAGGCCAGTATGCCCACGGAAACGAGCCTAGCCACCACACCATCTACCTTTACTCGATGCTCGGCGAGCAGCGCAAGGCCGCTACACGTATCGGCCAGGTTTACAAGGAGATGTACACTGACGCTCCTGACGGCCTCTCAGGCAACGAGGACGTCGGTCAGATGAGCGCCTGGTACGTTCTTTCATCAATGGGATTCTACCAGGTGGAGCCGGCATACCCACGGTTCTGGTTCGGGCTTCCTAACTTTGATAAGATGACGGTCAAAGTCCCTGGAGGCATCTTTGTAATCAACCGCGAGGGCAACGGAAAGTCTGGAAAGATCAAATCCGTCACCCTCAACGGTGCACCTTACGTAAAGCCTTACATAGAATACAAGGACATTGTTTCAGGCGGAGTACTTACTTTCCAGATGGAATAGTCAGTCCGACCCAGGAATCATTGAATACCCTGACGCTGCATGGCTTATAGTCTGCAGCGTCAGTCGTATAAGGATCCGTAAAGAACTGTGGCTGGACAGCCATCAGCGGATACCAGGTTGACTGAACCTGGACAACAATACGATGTCCCTTTCCGAATATATGGGCTATATCGTTGAGGGTAAAATCTATCGACGTCCTCTTTCCGGGAACCACGGCCTCCCCGGAGGTGAACCCGTTACGGTATCGGGCGCGGAAAACATCGCCGCGCACAAGCATCTGACAGCCGTCCGGGAGTTCATCTATCACCTTGACGATGAAATCCGCATCGCTTGTAGAGAGGGAGACATCTAGATGGACGCTTACCGGACCCTCGGCCAGAAGGTCTTCCGTCAGCAGTTCTCCCCTATACGTCAGCACGTCAGCGCGTTTTTCCGCAAATCTCTGGTCCGCCGCCATATACGCCTTGTCACGTTTGTTGGTCCTGTGTTTCATATAAGGGACAGGATCAAGGGGATCCGACACATAGGACCTGGACCTAGAAAGAACCGGATTCCGTTCGGAAAGATTCTGCCGGTCAAGATACATCCGTTTCACTCCGGACCCGGACACCGGCCACTCTTCATGGGTAATCCAGTCTGCGCCGTCATCACACCAGGAAGAACCCGCCACACCACGCGACGGCAGAATACGGACCGGATCCGGTTTCATTCCTTTCCCCTCCAGGTAGTAGGCAAAGAAAGGATAATCTACAGACTCAACGTAATAGTCAAAATTGTTCCAGCCTCCGTGCGACCACGGGCCATATACGAAAAACGCTTCCGTCCCAGGAGACTGGGAGCGTATGGCGCGATAGGTTTCCAGGGCTCCGTAGCAATCCTCCGCATCATAACTGCCGCCCACTACCAGCACGGCAGGCTTGACATCATACAGGCGACCGGCCACATTGCGTTCCTGCCACCATCCGTCATAATCCACATGTTCAAGCATCTCGTCCCAGAACGGAACCTTCTCACCAAGATTAGCCGTAAGAGAAGCAAAATCAGGGAATTGCCTAAAATAATCATAGATATCCCTATCAATTCTGATAAGGCTGGACGGTCCCTTTTCAGACGGACATTTCCTTTCACGGGAAATTGACGCTATAAAACTGTAAGAATCCAGCATCCACACTCCGTTATGATGGATATCGTCCCCTATCCACCAGTTGGTCACCGGAGCCTGAGGCGATACGGCCTTTATA
>CADBMK010000115.1 GCA_902795785.1 uncultured Bacteroidia bacterium
CCTGTGCACCTGCTCGCGGGAGGCCTCCGAGGTCACCCATCTGGAGTCCCCGTCGGATGTCGCTATCTTTCCGTCCAGAGTCTGGGCCACCTTCAGTGTCACCCAGGGGCTCTTCCGTGTGATATACGTAAGGAATACCCTGTTCTGCATCCGGATCCTGTCCTCAAGAAGTCCCGTCTCCACAACCACTCCGTGGCTCCTCAGTATTTCGATTCCTTTTCCGCACACAAGCGGATTAGGATCTCCGAGACCCACCACTACGCGGGATATCCCCGCTTCAAGAAGGGCATCGGTGCAAGGCGGCTGCTTGCCGTGATGGCAGCAGGGCTCCAGAGTCACATAGGCAGTTGCACCGGCAGGGTTCTCCCTGCAGTCCGCAAGGGCTTCCCTCTCGGCGTGCAGACCTCCGTACCTACGGTGCCATCCCCTGCCGATGGCCCTGCCGTCCTTCACAATCACGCAGCCGACCACAGGATTCGGAGCCGCAAAGCCCCTCCCCCTTTCCGCAAGGGCGACAGCCTCCTCCATGTAACGTATGTCAGTCTCTGACCAGTTATTTTCAATCATATCTACACAAAAAAGCCCTGAGCACAATAAGTACTCAGGGCGACGATATACTGATACAAATGTATTCACACAAACGAAACGGAGCTGTAAACTAAGGCTCCATTCCGTCATATCCCGTCTTCCATCCGGACTTTACCGTTGGTATCGGAGTTTCACCGATTCAGTCCCCGGTAACGGGGAGTCGCGGACTGTCACCGCCAGTAGGGAATTTCACCCTGCCCTGAAGAGATATTCTATTATTTGCCACAAAGATATATGGTTTTTCCCGTTAATCAAAACACATCAAAAATATATTTGGCCTGAGATTTGTCTTTCCGGCTATCGAAAATAGATTTTACACGTATGAGAACTTTTACCATTCTCTTTGCAGGTCTGGCATTCAGTATTGCCGCTGCAGCTCAAACTTCTGACAGGATCTCCGGTGAAGGACACCCTGCCGGGACACACAAGATGATGACGGTACAGAAAGAGGCGCAGATGAAAGTCGACGCCATGACCGCCGAACTTCCTCTCTCCACCAAGCAGGTGAAGAAACTCAAAAAGTTCTACGAGAAAGACATTCAGTACAGACGTGAACACTTCCAGATGAAAGGGGGCGCTCCGCGGCCAATCGCCTCCAACGAATCTGGCCAGCATCCGAGCCATCAGGGAGGCCAGCATATGGGCGGCGGTTTTTCCGGAGGGCCTGGAATAGATTTTGCCACGTTGAAGAAATACAACGCAAAGCAGGAGAAGAAACTCAGAAAAATCCTAGGCAACGAACTATACTCACAGTGGCGGTCACGCCACCCAAAAGAAAAGCTTGAGCTTCCGGAAGTCGAATTCAAATAAAAAACAGCAGCCGTCGGCCTTTTCTGACCGACGGCTGTTTATTTAAACCATAGGAATTCTCAGTTATAGACGTTCCAACCAACGGGAGAAAAATACGTTATAAACACAGTAGGAACTGCCGTCCAGGAACTTGGTTTCCAAGAGCAATTCCTTCTCCGTAAGGGAAGACAACACTCTGGATGCCGTTGAAGGAGCGCCAAGGTTATACTTCTGCAAAAAGGATGCACCTGTGGGCTCATTCACAACACCCTCCTTTGCAACGGCAATCAGATACTTCCACTGCCGTGGCGTAAGAAGAGAACGTCTTTCAAGAAAAGTATCATTATTCTCTCTTAAGAAGGCTTCTGCCACCGACAATACATCCACGAGGCGGGCTTCATTTTGGACATTCGAGAAGACACGGTTACACATGGACTGTGTATAAAAAGTATGGCAACGGGTCCAGTTCAGAATAAAATCTACCGCCTCATCGGTGATATGCTTATTTTCTTTCTCAAACTGCTCTTTAATAAAATTAGCATATACATCCTTATCTATCTTATCCAAAGAATACAAAGTGGCGCTTTCATAAAAAGGGCTCTTCTCGTAGGTAAACATATCGGCCATAATGTGCTTACGACTACCGGAAAAGATAAACTGAACATTGGTAAGAGGCTGTATGTAAGTTCTAAGCAGGGCCTCCATGGACATACCCTCATATTCACGAATCTGCTGGAATTCATCAATAGCCACAACGACCTTGGTAGGACGATGTTCAAGATAATCCAACAGGGTCTTCAATGAATATCTACGGTCAGCATCAGAGTCCATTGTAAAGGAAAACTTAGGTTCTCCGCTTAATGGATCCTGACTGATTACCGGTCTGAACCGGCCAAGAATATTCAAAAAAGATTTCACAAGGGACTCTTTTTTCAACACTCTTGCGATGGCCTCAGTAAAAACGGCGAGGAAATCATCTACACTGTTGGTAGCATAGATATCCACGTAAAAGAGTTCAACCTCTTCCCTTTTCTCTGCCATTTTATCAAACACATGATAAATGAGCCCCGTTTTACCATATCTTCGAGGAGCAATAAGAGTAATATTCAATCCATTCTCGAGAAAACGGACCAGGTCTTCTGTCTCGTTTATTCTGTCACAGAAATAAGGATCCGGCGTATGTGGTATCAAATAAAATGGATTCATATCTCAATCTTTTTCTCAAAGATATGTAAAATAAATCCATTTCGCAAAATGCGAAACGCATTATGCGAAATGGAAAAGAAATAAACTACAGTATTTAACTAAGGTATTATACTACAGCGTTATACTACAGCGTCAAATTGATGCTGACGCGAAGATCCTCCGAAGAGGCTGCTGCGTGGAAGCGATAGATGCCTGAGGCACGCTTCCAGCCTTCTGTCGTCCACTGGGCAAGAGGATCGATTGAAGGGCGCAGGGCCTGGATGCGGATCTCCTGTGAACTGCCCGGATCAATGACGTCAGTCTTGCCGTAAGCGCAGAGCTCACGTACAGGCCGGCCTTCGGAAAGGGCCGGTTTCTCCACATAGATCTGAACCACCTCACGGCCAGGAACAGGACCTGTGTTCTTAACCGTAAGGACAAAGTCCTTGCCATCAAACCTGAAGCCTGAATACTCGAAGGTGGTATAACTGAGGCCGAATCCGAAAGGATACAGAGGGCGAACGCCCGCTGTGGTGAAATAACGGTAACCAACCATCAGGTCCTCCTCGTAGCGTACCACGTTCAACTCACCCTCCGATACACCGAAATTGCGTGATGAAGGGATATCGGAATAGTGCGATGCAAGGCTTACCGGGAGTTTGCCGGAAGGATTCACTGCACCGGAAAGGATATCGGTGATGGCATGGCCGGCTTCCTGACCTGGGAGCCATGCAAGAAGGATGGCATCCGAGAGCTCAGCAACTCCGGTAAGCTCAAGCGGAGCGCCCGTATTGAGGACTACAACCACTTTCTTGAAGTTGCTGCGGACATCCTTGAGAAGCTGCTTCTCCTCTGCCGAGAGGAAGTAATCTCCTTCTGCAGCGGAGAGGTCTCCGCCCTCACCTGACATACGGCCGATGGTTACCACTGCAAGGTCGGTCTCCCTGGCGGCGGCACGAACCTCGTCAATGGATACCTTCTTTTCAGAAGCTGTAGGCACAACCCAGAAGTATTCCTCAGGGAGAAGGGCTTTTTCCGCTGAAATATGGTTGCGATAAGCCTCCGCAAGAGGAGCGACCAGCTGGAAGCCGGCATCCTCAAGGCCCTTGTCGAGTGTAACCTTATATGCACGGTTTACATAACCTGAACCGGAGCCGCCCGGCTGGGTATCGTATCCGAAATTTCCAAAAAGAGCCACTTTTCCGCCGGTCTTGAGAGGAAGGACTCCGTCATTGTGAAGAAGGACCATACCCTCGGCGGCGATGCGGCGTGAAACAGCGGCATGGGCTTCAAGGTCAGGATCGTTCTTATACACAATACCCTGTGCGCGAGGCGTTTTGGCCACAATCTGAAGAATGCGCTTAACATTGGTATCAAGAACATCCATTGGAAGGGCGCCGCTCTTAACCGCCTCAAGGAGTTCCTCAATCTGATATGGTGTACCAGGCATAAGTAGGTCGTTGCCGGCCTTCATCTGCTCCACAGGATCGTCCGCTCCAAACCAGTCGCTCATGACGAAGCCGTCGAAGCCCCACTCGTTACGGAGTATGTCCGTCAGAAGCCAGCGGTCCTCGGAAGCATAAACGCCGTTGATCTTGTTATAGGAGCTCATCACAGTCCATGGCTGAGCCTCCTTGACAGCAAGTTCGAAACCTCGGAAATAAAGTTCACGCAGGGCACGCTCGGAAATAATCTCGTTGATGCCGTTGCGGTAGAGTTCCTGGTTATTGGCTGCAAAGTGCTTGACTGAAGTGCCCACACCCTGGGACTGAACACCCTTGATGTAAGAAGCGGCTGTAATGCCGGCAACAAGCGGATCCTCGCTGTAATATTCAAAATTGCGGCCCGTGAGAGGGTTACGCTGGAGGTTCATGCCCGGAGCAAGAAGTATGTCCACGCCATAACGGTGAGCCTCGTCTCCGATGGCTTCACCCACCTGCTCCACAGCCTCAGGGTCCCAGGACGAAGCCAGAAGAGTACCAGAAGGGAAAGCGGTGCAGAAGTAAGTTGCCTCGTCGCCATCACGGCGCGGATCTATGCGGACTCCGGCAGGGCCGTCTGCATAGACAACGGCTGGAATACCAAGCCTCGGAACGGCATAACCGTCGCCGGCTGCACCAGGTACTTGATTGCGGGATACCACTGTATTCTCTCCTGAGCCCGGATAATCGGCGCGGTTCTTAACCCCTGGCGCCACCGGCGGAGGAGTTGCGATATCTGTGAAGGTTCCAACAACTGTGCGTACCTTCTCTTCTACTGTCATAGCATCCACCAACTTATCGACAGATGTCTTACCCAGTCTGGGAGTACATGCTGACAAAAGGATCAATGTTGCGATAGCGTATTTTTTCATAATCATTCAGTTATTTCTGCTTTACCTTTACGGATACCTTCCAGAATCCATGGGGCCCTTACCTTCATTCCTTTCCAACGGTCAAAGATGCCGAACATGTCCATTCCGTTTCCGAAACGGTTGTTGTCCCAGACAAAAGAGGAGAATCCTCTCTTACCGGCCTCGGACACGAAGGTCTTGCAATAATAAGTCATATTTTCGTGGACAAGGGTCTGGTCGTGTCCTTTGCAATGGTCGGTCACTCCCCACTCCCCTATCATAATTCCCAGCCCCTGGCTTCCCCAGGTGGCAGCCACGGTGTCATAGAATCTGCGCATGGTTTCTTCGTCGCTCTCCGACGCTGGACCATACTGCCTGTACTGAGTCCCCCAGAAATCAAACGTAGCCTCACCTGCATAATCCCACGGATTATAGTAATGGAACTCCACTGTCATATAATCATTACCGTTTCCTTCCACATCGGCCGGAACGATGAAATCTCCGTTATAAAGGCCGAAGTCAGGATTGCAGACATAAGTCTGGACAATGAGATTTCGCTTGAGGTTGTTGCCGCCAGTTGAGCGGACTATATCGATAAAGGTTTGGTTATAGGCGTTCTGCACTGCGAGATTCTCAGCTTCCGGCTTACCCCAGATGTCACGGACGTGCACTTCGTTTGTGCCCGCAAAGGCCAGACGTGAGTCATAGGAAGAGAACTCGCTTGCGATATTGAACCACAGCAGGGCAAGTTTCTGGCAATTTTCATCCTTGTTTGCATAAACAGGACGGCTTTCCAGCCACTTGTCGTGATGGGTATTGATGACAACTTTCAGGTCCTGGTCAAGACACCAGTCCACAATCTCCCTGACGCGCGCCATCCACTCTTTGTCCACAGTCATGGCGCGTTCATTTGATATATGGCTCTGCCAGCGCACAGGAATACGGACGGCATTGAAACCGGCCTCCTTGATGGAACGGATCATACGTTTAGTCACCTTCGGATTTCCCCATGCGGTTTCCGCATTAATTGCTCCTTCAGGATTTCCTATGGCCACAGACTCTACGTCCATGCCCGGAACGCTGCATTCCAGCTGGTTTCCAAGATTCCAGCCTACCACTCCCCTGTTCCACTCACGGGCAGTCGTCCAGCCGGGTTCCTGGCCCTGTGCCGGGGAGCTAGTCTGGCAGGCCACGATACCTGCCAGAAGAATCCCTGTAAAAATCTTTCTCATCTTACTCTACGGTTACTTTGGTAATTGTATAGCCAGTACCGACAAACAGGGCTCCATCCTGAGCGGAAATCAAATCAATGGAATCCTGGGTGATGATGTATTCCAGAACCATATCGCCACTTATTGAAGCGTCGCCACGGTTCGGATCGCTCTCTCCGGTATAGATATTCCTCCACCATGATGTTGCCAGACAACCCTGTCCGCTACCGCTGACATAACCGCGGACGATGCTGCCCACCTGAATGTAATTCACGAGGGTTGTCTTCAGGCCGTCAAACGGAGTACCCCAGTCAACATAGTGGGAGCCCTCCCAGATGATAACTTCGTTTGTTACGGTCAGCGTAGCAGACGTGCCGCTGCCGAAGCCAAGGGCCTTACCTTCATCGTCAAGACCTGTTACCGTATAGTCTCCAGGCTCAAGGCTTGGGCATGTAAAGACAATGCTGCCGAATTCTTTGCTTACAAGAGTAACGTTCGCACCGTTGACAGCGATGCTCTGAACGTGCTGGAGGTTGATACCGGTAACGGTAATATTGCTGCCAGGCTTACCCTTGAAAGTGGTTTCACCCACTACAGGCTTGCTGCTTACTATCACGGTATAATCATAGTAGAAACCGCCTTCAACTCCATAGCATCCGGCATATGCGGTTCCACTCTCATCTTTGAATGATACGGTGTATTCACCGTCACTGAGAGAGGTAGGAATACTTACCTGGATCTTCTCATCTGTCTTTGAGAGAATCTCCGCCTCGGTACCGTTAAGCAGGACCTTGGCTACTCCGCCAAGACGGGCTCCTTCGATGATACCCGTTCCGCCAGGTGCAACCAGACGGTTGTCCGAAACATAGGTAACCACAGGGTCCGTGTCAAGCGGACGTACGATCAGCTGGAAACTGCGTGATGTACTCTTGCCAGCCGTGGTGGTAGCCACAACCTTTCCGTTATAGGTACCTACCGCCAACTGGATTTCAATATCCTTACCCTTAGCCACTTCCTCGTCTTCAATATACCAGGCCACGCTGGTATGCTGCGCAGGTGTAACCACGAGTGAGAACTCGAACGGCGTAGTGCGCACGATTGAGGAAAGCACTCCGGGAACACCGTCTGTCCAGGTTGGGAAGTTGGTGTTCAGGATGCGTGGATAATCATTCTCGTCGGCCGTGAAGAAAGGTTCCTTCTCTGAACAGCCGCTCAGAAGCAGAGCCGTCATGGCCGCTGCCGATATAATGTTGAATATCTTGTTCATAGCACTCTTCTTATTCATAACGACCTTCATATTTATCCCACCATACACGGGCGTGCCAGTTATCGCTTCCGTTAAGAGGTTCGCGGGCAACGGCTGCCTTGTAGTTCACGGTATTGTAGGTCTCTTCCATCTTAGGATACTTGAGACGCACCGGCGTGGTCATATCACTGTCACCGTCGGCAAATCCCGTATCGGTAATATTCCTTCTGTCCTCAAGCACAGGATAGTCGGCGCGGCGGAGGTTAGCCCAGGCCTCGGCCGGATTGGTCAGATGAAGAATCCATGCCTGAGTGTTGATGCTTTCCTTTGGATTGTTGCCGAGAGGATTGGCTTCAAGGAAGGAGTTAATTTCGCTCTCGCTGATTGCCCTTTCTGCCTTCAGATACCTCTGGTTAAGCATCTGCATGGAAGCCCTGACACCTGCTTCGTAATGGCTTTCAGCCGAGCCGTCCACATTCCATCCCATCACCTTTGCCTCAGCAAGGAGGAGTTCCTGCTCCGCATAAGTCATCATAATGCCAGGAGCGGCAGGGTTCTCAAGATCAAGTGAGAGGAATGGACGGATCATCCTGTTGTGATGGTTGTCAGACGTGTAACGGGAATCTGTCTGAGCCAGTTTTTCAAATTCAGGCAGCTGGTCAAGGCTTGGGCAGTCAACCCATGCGCTTGAGCTGTACCATGCCTGACCAACGTGGCAAGGATGTGCGCCAAGACCGGAGCTGACCTCCCAGGCAGTTACTTCCTCTGTGAAATCATGGATTCCGCTGAGGTCATAGGCGTTATCGTTACGCGTTGCAAAGTTGTAGTGGCGGCAGATGCGGAACAGACGTGGATCCGCAGAATTCTGCAGCTGGTTGTAAAGAGTTGCGCAGATAAGCGTAGGAGAGGTCTTGTCCTGTCCGTAGAAAACCTCAGAGAGAGCGTTTACGCGGAAGTCAAGGTCCTTGGCTCCTTCATAGAGAGTGAACGGAGCATCGATGTAGCGGATGAAGGCATCATCGCTTGCCGATGTCATATACTTACCCGTAGCAAGAGCGGCCTCGAACTCAGCCCTGGCCTTGTCAGGATCCACATCGGAGATACGCATCGCAAAACGCATCCTCAGGGAGTTGGCAAACTTCTGCCACTCCTTGACGTCGCCGGCGAATCCGCTGACGTCGCCAGTCACGTGGTCATTGCCGGACTCAAGCTGTTCCTGGCAGGCCTCGAGTTCCTCGAAGAAGAAATCGTAGATATCCTTCTGCGTGTCATATACCGGATTTGATATACCCTCGGTATAGCCCTTTCCGGCCTGCGAGCAAGGAATATCTCCGTAGGTGTCGGTAAGCACCGACATCATATATACACGGTGGATACGAAGGACTGCATTCAAATTAGGCTTGTCCTCGCTGTTGGCGATGCCGTCCACGAGGTTCTTGATACCCACGTTGTAGTACTCGTCCCAGAGTTTGCTCATCTCG
>CADBMK010000116.1 GCA_902795785.1 uncultured Bacteroidia bacterium
AAAAACTCGAATTATTAAAAATACAGACTTAATCTCTTATCTTCTTTCTTTACCTCGTTATCTATCTCTCAATATTTTCAAAGAACTTTAACCGCGTCTCTTCCGAAACGGGCTGCAAAGATACGCACTTTTTCTTTCCCTCCAAACTTTTTTCAACTTTTTTTGAACTTTTTTCACAAAAAAACTCGCCGGAATCTCTTGCTGAGATAGCCGACGAGCCCATAATAACCATGTAAGAGGTTTATTCTTACGCCTTTACCTTCATTGAAGCCCTTGTGAACCAAATTATGATCGCAACAAGTGGAATTATCGCCACTGCTTCACCATAATTTGCAGCCCACTCCGTAAGATACAGGTCAACTCCCGCAAATTTGAGCACGGCGCTCACCACGCCCATGAGAGCACCGCCGGCGATGAAGCCGGATGCGATGAGGGTTCCCTTCTCAGCGCGGGCATTGTTGACGGAAGCATCCTTACTGCGGGTAGAGACATACCAGGCAATCGCACCACCTACAAGAAGAGGGAGGTTGAGATCGATAGGAATGAACATACCCAGACAGAATGCAAGAGCAGGAATGTGGAAGAAGTTCACGGCAAGGGCAATGACTGCTCCAATACCATATAACAGCCACGGAGCGCTGCCTCCGTTCATCATAGGCTGGATGATGGCAGCCATAGCGTTAGCCTGAGGTGCCACCAATGCGCCTTCTCCAGTGAAACCATAGGTCTTATTAAGGACAAGCATCACACCGGCCACGGTAGCAGCCGCAACAAGAGTACCCACAAACTTCCAGGCTTCCTGCTTGGCAGGAGTACTTCCAATCCAGTAACCGATCTTCAGGTCTGTGACAAACGCGCCGGCAACGGAAAGTGCAGTACATACAACGCCGCCGATAAGCATTGCCGCAACCATACCCTCATTACCCTTCAGGCCTACGGCAACAAGGACAATGGCCGTAATGATAAGGGTCATGATGGTCATTCCGCTGACAGGGTTGCTTCCCACGATGGCGATGGCATTGGCCGCAACAGTAGTGAAAAGGAAGGAGATCACCGCAACTATAAGAAGACCCACAAGGGCCTGCCATACATTGCCGACAACCCCTCCCAGGGCGAAGAATGCAAAGATGGCGACGAGCGCCACGGCGATTCCGCCCACGACAGCGGCCATCGGTATGTCTTTCTGAGTTCTGTCCGCCTCAACGGCAGCAGCCCCAGGCTTCTTGCTGAATTCACTCGCAGCGAGGCCGACGGCAGACTTGATCACCCCGGCAGACTTGACGATGCCGATGATGCCGGCCGTAGCGATACCGCCGATTCCGATATGACGGGCATAGGAACGGAAAATCTGGTCCGCACTCATCTCACTGACAGTCTGCACAATACCTATATTCATAAGGTCAATCACCTCCCCTCCCCATATAAGATTAATAAGAGGAATGATGACAAACCATACGAGGAAACTGCCGCAGCAGATAATGAACGAGTACTTAAGTCCGATGATATATCCAAGTCCGAGTACGGCAGCGCTTGTGTTGATCTTGAAAAGGACCTTGGCCTTGTCGGCAATCGTCTGGCCGATACCGAGGACAGTAGAAGTGAGGGTTTCACTCCACGCGCCGAAGGTGGCCACTACAAAATCATAAAGACCGCCGATAAGACCGCTCAGCACGAGCGTCTTTGCGCTGGATCCGCCGCCCTCACCGCTCACGAGCACCTGAGTGGTGGCCGTAGCCTCAGGGAAAGGATACTTTCCGTGCATATCCTTGACAAAGTACTTCCTGAAAGGAATCAGGAAGAGAATGCCGAGGACTCCTCCCAGAAGGGAAGAGAGCACCATCTGGGTAAATGTTATATCCAGGCCGAGGATATAGATGGCAGGGAGAGTAAAGATTGCACCCGCAACTACGGCTCCGGAGCAGGCTCCGATAGACTGGATAATTACGTTCTGACCGAGAGCGCCCTTCTTGCCGAGGGCGCCGCTGATTCCAACGGCGAGGATAGCTATAGGAATTGCCGCCTCAAAGACCTGACCGACTTTAAGTCCAAGATAAGCGGCTGCGGCAGAAAACACAACAGTCATGACAAGGCCTGTCATGACTGAATAAAGAGAGACCTCTGCGAAAGATTTGTCCTTTGACAGCAGAGGTCTATATTCCTCGCCCGGAGCAAGCTCTCTGTGAGCGTTCTCCGGAAGCTTGATATTGTTTTCCAATACTACTTACTCTTACGAACCACCTCGCTGAGTTTCTCGTAGAGGGCGTCGGTCTTCTCGAGAACCTCCTTGCGGAGTGCAGTGTAATATGCAGCCTTCTTTCCTTCAACCTTGGCGTTAGCCTTATCCTTAAGTTCGTTATAAAGGTCAACAGCCTCATCGAAGAGGTTTCCGAGGGCCTCGTCGTCTGCAGCCGGGTTAACGGCACAGAATACAGAGCAATCGTCGATGAATGCGCCGATTACATATTCAATGTCTTTTTTAATGTCTCTAAGATTCATATCGTTCTGAATTTATTCGTTCACAAAGATATAACTTTTTTTGATTTGCCTGTTTCATTATTATCAGCCTTGTCGAAATTTGCAACATGCCGATATTTGATTTACCTTTATGATAAACATTCAAAAATGAAAGATATCGCACGAATGACCATAGGTATTCTGTCGTCCAGGCCTCTTGAAGACAAGAATTTCCTGAGCGGCGCCATATATTCGATGACGGAGAAACTCAAAACCACGGGAGCCACCGTCAAATGGATTCCCGTCAGGGATTCGGTTTTCTGGCTTGACACATATCTTAAAATATCCAATAAGATATCCAAGTTCATCCCAGGCCTTGGCAGATTCCTGCCCAAGCATACTCTTTTGAAATGCAGAATCATCGGGAAGAATTACGACAGGAGCCTCATCGACAGTTGTGACGTGATATTTAATCCCCTTCAGTCCGAGGCCCAGTTCTGTCTGGAAACCCAAAAGCCCATTGTCTATTTTTCCGACGCCACCTTCCACGCAATGGTGGATTACTATTGGTTCAACATCCCGGAAAAGGAAAAACAGGAGAGGGAACTGATAGAAAGGACCGCCATCCAAAATGCCACAGCCCTGATCTATCCGTGCCAGTGGGCGGCTGACAGCGCCGTCAGGGATTACGGCCAGAGCGAAGACAAGATAAAGATTGCAAGATTCGGCCCCAACTTTGACATAGAATCAATAAAGCCTCACGAGTTCTCCTTTGACGGGCATCTGGACATACTCTTCGTAGGATTGGATTGGAAAAGAAAGGGTGGCAGGATAGCAGTGGACGCCTGCCGGTGGCTGAACCAAAACGGCATCGACACGACCCTTCACATTGTGGGAGGCCAGGGCATGGACAGCAGCACGGCCGACCTGCCGTTTGTTGATTATAAAGGAATACGCAACAAGAACAATCCGGAGGACTATGCCATTATGCAGTCCCTGTATATGAAAGCCGACTGTTTCCTTCTTCCGACAAAGGCAGAGTGCACCGGCATTTCTTTCTGCGAAGCAAGCGCCTACGGCCTGCCTTGCTTCGCGCACCTGACAGGCGGCGTCAGCGACTATGTTTTCGACGGTGAGAACGGGCGTCTGCTTCCGCTCGGCTCTACGGGAGAAGATTTCGGCAGACTCATAAAGGACTGCATCGCCAGCGGAGAAATGAAAAAAATGTCCCGGGGAGCAGTCAAGGTTGCCAAAGACATACTCAGCTGGGACATGTGGCTTAAGACTATGACGGAAGTCCTTACTTCTGTATAAAGTACCAAGGGCTCTTTGCGGTTGAGATGATGCCCTTGCCGTTGTCTATATTAGTGATAATCCTTCTTGCACGCAGAGGAGCCGACCTCTGATATCCGTCAGGCTTGCTCCTGTCAAGGTCGTTGATACGGACAAGCTGTGAAGACTGGATGAATTTGTTGTTACCTATATACATACCTACGTGAGTAACCTTCTCAGGCTTGTCCCCGGTAGCGGCACGACCCCAAAAAAGGAGGTCGCCTGGCTGGAGCTGATCCAGAGGAACGTCATCTCCCACCTTTGCCATCTGTGAGGCGTTGCGCGGAAGGAGAACTCCGTTGAGGAAGAACACGCTGCGCATAAGGCCGCTGCAATCCACGCCCTTGATTGAGGTTCCGCCCCACATATAAGGGACTCCGATGAAACGCTTTGCCGTTGCAATAAGGTTTTCGGCAGTTGGATTGCAAGCCGCGACCCACTCGGAGAAATCCTCCACCTGTCCCCTGAGCACATACCCCGTCTTGCCGGATGCAGTAAGCACCTTGACGAATCCGCCCTTTGAAACGATCTTTCCCTTCTCGTTCACAGCCTTGCGTACAAGGTTGCCGGCAACGATATCGGAAACGGGATCGGACTTTATTGACGGAGCCGAATAGATATGGCCGTAATCAGCGGTGAAGATGTATTTAGGCGCAGCGATATAGGCATCCTTCTCAGCCTCGTCCATCTGGACAAGACCAAGTTCGTTAACCCAGGCCGTATATGGTTCCGGGGATGTAATCTTTATCCAATAGCTGTCCTGGCCCTTGACTTCCACAACCGTACCCATAAGGGACTGGTCGCCCATTTCAGCGGCATAGTCAGGCTCTTCACGCATCATATTAGCGGCGAGGTCCACTACAGCATATTTCTTGAGATTCTTGTCCTGCGCGATTACAGGGAAGGCCATGAGAATGGCCATTGTGCCAATAAGGATTTTTTTCATCTGGATCTGGTTTTGCACAAAAATAAATATTTTTGCAGCATGTTTGACTTTCCAGAAGGTAAAAGATATAACACATTTACAGGATATTACCGCAAAAAATACGGGGAAAGGCTTCAGAAGCTCGTTCTCGATGCAGGATTCTCATGCCCCAACAGGGACGGAAAGATCAGCACGGGAGGCTGCACCTTCTGCGACAACGCCGCTTTCCACCCCGCATACAGCGCTCCCGGAAAGCCGATACTCAAGCAACTGGATGAGGGAATCCAGTTCCACAAAGTCCGATACAGCAGGGCAAAGCACTATCTGGCCTACTTCCAGGCATTCTCAAACACCTACGGTCCGCTTGAGAAACTGAAGGAGGTATATACCGAGGCCCTGAAGCATCCGGACGTCGTAGGTATAGTAATAGGTACGCGTCCAGACTGCGTGGATGAAGAAAAACTGGACTTCCTGAAAGACCTTCAGGAGGGGAAAGTAATGGAAGGCTGGCACAGGGACGGATTCGACAATCCCCTTGTGGTGGTGGAATACGGAATCGAATCTTGTAATGACTATACCCTTGAAAGGATCAACAGGGGCCACGATTTCTCGGCGGCCAGAAAGGCGGTGGAGATGACGGCGGAGCGTGGAATAGAAGTGGGCGGCCACTTCATCCTGGGACTTCCGGGAGAATCGAGGGAGAACATGATAGGACAGTGCGCAAAGATCAGTTCCCTTCCCCTGACGAGCGTCAAATTCCATCAACTTCAGCTTGTGAAGGGCACAAGGATGGAAAAGGAATTCGCCCTTCATCCTGAAGACTTCATCCAGCTCGGCCTTGACGACTATCTGGATTTTGTAACTGAGATTCTGGAGCACCTGAGGCCAGACCTCTATATAGAAAGAGTGGCAGGCGAAGTGCCACCGAGATTCGTGGAAAAAACGCAGTGGGGACTTCTTAGAAACGTTGAAATCCTCAGGCTGCTGGACAAAAAACTTGAAGAAAAACAAACCTGGCAAGGAAGAAAATATTAATATATTTTCAAGTTTTTGTATCTTTGCCAAATTTAATTTGTCACATGATGCAGTTTGAACTCCCAAAGATGATTGAAGGACTTACCTTCGACGATGTTTTGCTCGTTCCGGCACATTCCGATGTTCTTCCGAGAAGTGTCGATGTCTCTACCAAATTCACTAGAGAGATTGCTCTCCACACACCTATTATTTCTGCCGCAATGGATACAGTAACCGAGGCTGACCTCGCCATAGCAATGGCCCGTTCAGGCGGAATCGGAGTTATCCACAAGAACATGCCTATCGAGGAGCAGTGCGAGCAGGTTAGACGTGTCAAGAGAGCAGAGAATGGTATGATCTACGATCCTGTGACCATCCATCCTGACCAGACCGTGGGAGACGCCCTCGCCCTTATGGCAAAGCACCACATCGGCGGTATTCCTGTAACGGACGAAAACAGCCACCTTATGGGTATCGTCACAAACCGTGACCTTCGTTTCCTTACCGACAAGAAGCAGGTCATCAAGGATGTCATGACAAAGGAGAACCTTATCACTGCAAAGAAGGGCATCACCCTTGCTGAAGCACAGGATATCCTTCTCAAGAGCAAGGTTGAAAAGCTTCCTGTAATTGACGAAAACGGCCGTCTCGCAGGCCTTATCACATACAAGGACCTTATGAAGATTAAGGACAACCCTATCGCATCAAAGGATTCAATGGGTCGTCTCCTCGTCGCAGCTGCGGCTGGCGTAAAGTCCGACACCATCGAGCGTATCGAGATGCTT
>CADBMK010000117.1 GCA_902795785.1 uncultured Bacteroidia bacterium
AAAAACATTTCTACTTATTTTGCTCCGCAGCATCGGCTTCAGTGTCGAGCTGCGACTGGTATGTAGTCGTAACAAATCTGACGGCAGACGGAATCACGCCGGCGTTTTCGTCGTCGGTGGCCGTGTGCTTTGCAAACTTGATGAAGTCCGCCCTCTCGAAGAGTTCCTTCATCTCCTCATACAGGTCAGCAGGGATGTCGGTCTTCTTCAGGTCTGAGAAGATCTCAGGAGTGGTCATCTCCATCGCATCGATATCGTATCTCCTAGCCATATATTCCCTGAGGGCGTCCGTAACCCCGGAGTAGAAGAGTTTCTGTTTCTCCGGAGCCCAGTACCTGTCTCCGCGCAGGCCATCGAGCTTTCTGAGAGCCACGATGTGCGCCGGCTCCTCAGGAGCCTCAACCCCACGGGTCTTCTTGCCGTAAACCATTATAAGGCAGACGATAAGAATAACCAGCATCGCCACAAGGTCGAAACCAAGGATGTACGGTATGACTTCGGCGGCCGTAAGCGGATAACGGATCTGGCCTTTGATATCGTGTATCTGGTAGGTTGTGGTATCCACCGGCATCGTCCTGACGTCGAGGTCCCTGGAGAGGAACACGAGGGTATCGGGGCTGCCGCCTGGAAGAGTCCTTACAACGGCAAGCGAAGGAAGGTGATAGACAGCCTCATCAGTAGATGCAATGACCAGGCTGGCCTCGATGTCGGCCTTGCCCGGACGGTCTTTCTTAGGCTTGGTCAGGCTGGTGGTATCAATCTGCCATCCCCTCACAAGAAGAACGCCCCTTGTAAGGGTATCCTTGAACTGCGGCAACTCGAGAGTGGTGCCGGCCGGAACGTCCTTCATCGAAAAACCGTATTGAAGCTGGTCAAAGATCAATACGGAATCCCTTTTCTGAAGCTGACGGAGGAATGAGTCCTCACTGCGGATTACTCCCTCCCCTGCCAGTGCGGCAAAGGAATGGGCAAGCACGGCCGCAAGTATTGTCAATAATCTGGTCTTCATCATCTATCGGGTTTGGAAAAATGCCAGAAGGCTCTTCACATAGTCCTGGTCCGTGCCTATCGTGACACTGTCAATCTTGTACCTGTTGAAAAGTCTTTTCTTCTTTTCGGCGGCGCTGCGGAACCAGTTCTCGTAGGCGCTTCTGACCTTTTTGCTGGAGGTGTCAATCCAGGCGCTCTGACCGGTTTCAGAATCCTTGACGTGAACTACGCCCACATCAGGGATGGTCTTTTCACGGGGATCGAAGACCTGTATGACAGATATGTCATGACGTCCTGCCGCAACCTTGAGAGCGTCCTCATAGCGCGGGGCTCCCTCCTGATTCACATCCAGCATATCTGAAAGCAGGAAGGCCGTGCACTTTTTCTTTATTGAGTTGGTAAGGAACCTCAGGGCTCCGCCTATGTCAGTTCCGTTGGAAGACGGTTCAAATGCAACAATCTCCCTCAGGATATGAAGCAGGTGGTTCCTGCCCTTTTTCGGAGGAATGAAAAGCTCAACCTTGTCGCTGAAGAGCAGGGCACCCACCTTATCGTTGTTGATGGTGGCGGAGAAAGACAACACGGCGGCTATTTCCGCTATCATATCCCTCTTCACCATACCCTTCGTTCCGAACAGTCCGGAGCGGCTCACGTCTATCAGAAGGACAACCGTCATTTCGCGCTCCTCCTCGAACACTTTGACGTACGGGCTGCGCAGACGGGCTGTCACATTCCAGTCCATGTTGCGCACGTCGTCGCCATACTGGTATTCACGCACCTCACTGAACGCCATACCGCGGCCCTTGAAGGCCGAATGGTACTCGCCGGCGAAGATCTGGTGCGACAGGGCGCGGGTACGGATCTCTATCTTCCTGACTTTCGAGAGCAGGTCTGTAGCATTTCTGCTTTCCATATCGCTAAGGAACCATCACAGCATTGAGAACCTCGGAAATAATCATCTCCGTGGTGATATTTTCCGCCTCGGCCTCGTATGTAAGACCGATCCTGTGCCTGAGAACCTCGTTGCATACGGCCCTTACGTCCTCCGGAATCACGTAGCCTCTTCTCTTAATGAAGGCATAGGCCTTGGCCGCCATTGCCAGGGAGATGGAAGCACGAGGTGATGCACCGTAGGAAATGAGGCTCTCGAGTTTACCGAGGCCATACTCCTTTGGAGTCCTGGTGGCATATACTATGTCAACGATGTATTTCTCCACTTTCTCATCCATATAAACGTCCCTTACCACCTGCCTTGCGCGGACGATGTCTTCAGGACTTACTACAGGATTAGGCTCAGGGAAGTCTCCGGTATTGTTCATCCTGACAATCTGACGCTCCTCGTCCTTGTTAGGGTAATCAACCACAACCTTGAGCATGAAACGGTCCACCTGGGCCTCAGGAAGAGGATATGTACCTTCCTGTTCAACAGGGTTCTGGGTTGCCATCACAAGGAAAGGATCAGGAAGCCTGTATGTCTCCTCTCCGATTGTCACCTGACGTTCCTGCATGGCCTCCAAAAGGGCCGACTGCACCTTTGCCGGTGAACGGTTAATCTCATCCGCAAGGACGAAGTTTGCAAAGACAGGTCCCTTATGGACCTCGAAAGCCTCGTTCTTCTGAGAGTAAATCAGCGTACCGATAACGTCGGCCGGAAGCAGGTCAGGAGTGAACTGGATTCTGCTGAATTTAGCCGATACACACTTGGACAGAGTATTGATAGCCAATGTCTTTGCAAGGCCCGGCATACCTTCGAGAAGGATGTGGCCGTTAGCCAGCAGGCCGATAAGAAGATTCTCTACAAGTTGTTTCTGTCCGACTATGACCTTACCCATCTCGAGGGTGAGCAGATCCACGAAGGCGCTTTCCTTCTGGATGCGGTCATTGAGTTCCTTGATGTTTACGCTTTCCATTTATTTTTTAATAATTTTGTCGCACAACACGTCAAAGATGAGATATTCGATCAGATTGTCATACGACGGCGCTGCGTTCTGCGGATGGCAGATTCAGCCCAACGCCCCTTCAGTCCAGGAATGCCTTGAAACAGCTCTTTCAAAGCTGTTAAGGGAGGATATAAAGGTTACCGGAGCCGGTAGAACGGACACCAGGGTAAGTGCAATCAACTATGTCGCCCATTTCGACACTTCGAACGATCCCGGGATCGACGCGAATACTATTTGCTACAAATTAAATGCCATTCTACCCCTGTCAATAAAGGTTCACGAAGTGAAACCGGAGGCTGACAGTTTCCACGCAAGATTCGGAGCCACAAAGAGGGGTTACCGCTATTTCATCAACCGCAGGAAGGATCCTTTTGTCACCGGAATGTCATTCTTTTACTCCTTCCCGCTTGACGTAGAGGCGATGAACAGGGCGGCGCAGCAACTGCTCGGCACCCACGACTTCCACTGCTTCGAAAAGGTGGGAAGTGACAACAAAACCTCCGTCTGCACGGTCTTCTCAGCCCACTGGGACAGCTGGACGCCAGCCCACGTAAGAGAGCTCGGCTTCCCTGCGGAAGAAGGTGACTATCTGGTATTTACAATCCAGGCAGACCGCTTCCTCAGGAATATGGTAAGGGCCGTTGTAGGCTCACTTCTGGAGGTCGGAAGGGGAAAGCGCAAACCCGAATGGATTTCAGAACTCATTTCCGGCGGAACTCGCTCTGACGCAGGAGAGTCCGTTCCCGGACACGCCCTCTTTCTCAATGAAATAAAATACTAGGGGCACATTTCGGTTTTGTCCGTTTTTTTAAGTATTTTTGTACGATTATTGCAAATACAAAAAGAAAACGGATATATGTTATTCAACCTTCTTCAGTCAGACATTGACTCAATGGCAGCCACAGCCGCACAGGCTGTTCCTCAGGTAACAGAGCAGTCATACTCACTTATCAGCATGGCCACCAAGGGTGGTTGGCTTATGATCGTGCTCCTTGCACTTTCAATCGTAGCAATCTACATCTTCGGAAAGAAGTGGTGGATGATACACAAGGCGGCAAACATCGATAAGTACTTCATGCAGGATATCAGGGACTATATCCACGAGGGAAAGATCAAGAGCGCAAAGGAACTCTGCGAAAAGTATGATTCCCCTATCGCAAGGCTCGTAGAGAAGGGTATCGACAGAATCGGCCGTCCTCTCTCCGACATCCAGACAGCCGTTGAGAACATCGGCAACGCAGAGGTTGCCCGTCTCGAGAACGGCCTTCCTTATCTTGCCACAATTTCCGGCGGCGCACCTATGATCGGATTCCTCGGAACCGTTCTCGGTATGGTACAGGCCTTCTTCAACATGGCCAACGCCGGCAACAACATTGATATCACCCTGCTTTCAAGCGGTATCTATACAGCCATGATTACAACTGTCGGCGGTCTTATCGTCGGTCTTCTGGCATACTTCGGATACAACTACCTGACGGCGCAGATTTCAAATCTCGTCTTCAAAATGGAAAGCACCACAATTGACTTCATGGATCTTCTCCATGAGCCTGCAGACGCAACAGAGGAATAAACCATGGCAATCAAGAGATCGACAAAAATACTGTCGGATATGTCGATGTCCTCAATGACGGACATCGTCTTTCTCCTCCTGATCTTCTTCCTCGTAACCTCTACCCTTGTCAACCCTAACGCCCTCAAGCTTCTTCTTCCAAAGAGCACGGGACAGGTCTCAGCAAAGGCGACGGTAAGCGTATCGATCAAGGACTGGGGAGATGAGAAATATACCTATCACCTTAACGGTGATGAGACACCTATGCCGTTCGAGATGCTCGAAGACGGCCTTATCAACCTTCTCGTGAACGAGGACGACCCAACGTTCTCCATCTATGCGGACGAGACCGTTCCTATCAAGGAGATCGTTGCAGTGATGAACATTGCAAAGAGAAATCACTACAAGGTAATTTTGGCAACACAGGCGGAATAATGCAGCAGGAGTATAAAAGAGTAAGACAGAAGCAGGAAACGGCATCGACGGTGACTGGCATCGTCCTGACGGTGGGCATACATGTCCTCGCCTGCGCTACTCTTGGCTTTACCGGAATCAAATACATATATCCACCGCCTCCGGAAAGCACATTCGTACTCGACTTCGAGGAAGAGGAAGCCCCTAAGGTAAAGCAGGACTTCCGCGGTTCCCAGCCTAAGGCTGAGGAGGTTGACCTCAAGAAAGAAATCGAACTCGTACAAAGAAGCGAGTCTCCGCACAAGACACTGGCAAAGACAAACAACACTCCGGCAACAAAGCCGGACAACTTTGGAGACGTCGATGTCCCGACTCCAAAACAGGAGGAGCCGAAACTTGACCCGAGAGCGTCATTCCCAGGAATGAGCAAGAATGACGCAAGCACCACCGCGCCGCACTCCGCGAAGGAGCCTGGTGAAACCTTCAAGGCCGGACAGCCGGACGGCAACACCCAGAACGGCAAGACTGAAGGCACGCCTAACGCCCACCTAAAGGGAAGAAGCGTCAAAGGACACCTTTCACGTCCAGCTTACAATGTCCAGAAAGAGGGCAT
>CADBMK010000118.1 GCA_902795785.1 uncultured Bacteroidia bacterium
CACCATCGGGGCTCCCTTTCTGATGATGTCCTTGAGGAGGCCGTCAAAGCGCACGCTTCCAACGTTGGATGCAAGGGTTCCCCTGACCTTGAAGTCATTGAGGGTTCCACGGGTGCTTCCCCTGAAGGTGAACAACTCGTCAGGAGCAATTCCGCCAAGGTCCAGGGTCACCTTCGGCGCCCAGGCGCGGACGAAGTCTCCGATGGTGCCGGACTTGAACCTCAGGCTCCTGAAGTCTGAATCGATATTGAACCTGTCCACGTCAGGAAGGCCGGAGAGGACGCAGGAGGCGTCTCCCTCGAGTCCGGTATTCAGTTCCGTGAACTTGAAATCGCTGATATCCATATGGGCGACAGGACCGTCCACACGTGCCCTGTCAATGCGGCATACGATGTTGAAAGACCTGAGTGAAGGGGCAAAGTAGGAGATGCTCATCATGTCCACGTGACTGTCGTGGAGCTGCCCCGTCATACTCACCGAGTCTATGTAGTTGGAGAAGGCCTTAGGGTTCTCATAGGACATGGAGTATTCGTCAAGATAGATATCGCTCCAGAGGTCGTGGATCTCGGCATCCCATACAAGGGTCTTTCCGTGTCCCACGCGGGTCTTTCCGAAGATGTTCCTGAGTTCGTATCCGCTCTTCTCACGGAGGCTGGCCTCGGTCACCTCGCCTGACATATAGCCCTGCCCCAGGACGATGTCACGCGCCTTGATCTTCCTTACCAGCACGTCCATATCGTCCCATCTGATGTGGTTGGTGCTGGTGTCCCTCACTTCGCCTCTCTTGTCAAGGTTTTCCATCGAGTTGTAGTTCAGCATCACGTATCGAACGTTGGTGAGGCTGGCGCGGGTGGCGTCGAAGATGTTGCCCATCTGCGTGGTGTCCTTCTTTGGAGCCGCGTTGATAAGGCGGGTGATGTTGTTGCCGCGGGGATCCGTCACCAGGCTGAAGACGGCGTCACGCACGTCCACCCTGCTAAGGTGCAGGCCCTCCTTCTTGAAAAGTCCTTTAAGTGAGAAAGATGCGCCCAGATATTTTGCCCTGAAGATGGTATCAACCACAGGCCAGTCCTTGTAGTGGTACGGCTCGTTGTCCAGGACCACAACGTCCCTTAGGACAATCGCATCCAGAGGCGTTACGCTTACCGAGCCCACATGGATGGTACCGCCGAGGCTCTTCTCTATCCTGGAGAGCGCCCTTCTCATCATCCACGTCTGGAAACGAGGAGTCTGCGCCGCCACCATAAGGGCGACGGTCAGGAATATCAGGGACCCCAAGATCCAGGAAGATACCGACAGGACTTTTTTCATCGACTGGTATTTAGGCTTTAGCCTAATCTACAAAATTAAGATATTTTCGCTTATAATTGCTATCTTTGCGGCGCTCCGGAATCAGTCCGTGACATTTTTTTATGGCAGATATCATACTTGGAATAGAATCTTCTTGCGACGACACTTCTGCCGCCGTTATTAAGGATGGCTATCTTCTCTCGAACGTCATTGCAAGCCAGGATGTCCACAAGGCATATGGCGGCGTGGTTCCTGAACTTGCCTCCAGGGCGCATGAGCTCAACATCGTACCGGTTGTAAGCCAGGCTCTCGACAGGGCCGGCGTAAAGCCTTCCGAGCTTACGGCCATCGCCTTCACCCGCGGTCCGGGACTTCTCGGCTCGCTGATCGTAGGCACATCGTTCGCAAAGAGTCTCTCGCTTTCACTTGACATTCCGATGATCAACGTGAACCACCTCCAGGGACATATCCTCGCCGGTTTCGTAAAGCAGTACGACAAGCCTGTCGTTCAGCCTTCGTTCCCATATCTCTGCCTTCTCGTTTCAGGAGGCAACTCTCAGATTGTCAAGGTTAACAGCCCTCTCGACTTCGAGATTCTGGGCCAGACCATAGACGATGCCGTGGGCGAGGCCTTCGACAAGTGCTCCAAGATGATGGGCCTGGGATATCCGGGAGGCCCTGTCATAGACAAACTTGCAAAGCTCGGCAATCCTGAGCGTTTCAAGTTTGCCAAGCCTCACATTCCTGGACTCGACTACAGTTTCAGCGGAGTAAAGACCAGTCTGCTGTATTTCGTCCGTGACGAGATTGCCAAGGATCCTGACTTTATGGAGAAGAACAAGGAGGACATCTGCGCATCCTTCCAGAAGACCCTGATTGACATCCTTATGGACAAGCTCATCAAGGCTGCAAAGCAGACGGGCATCAAGGAAATCACAATCGGTGGAGGCGTTTCAGCCAACAGCGGCCTTAGGAACCGCATCACCGAGGAGGGAGCAAAACGCGGATGGAACACCTACCTTCCGGAATTCAAATTTACCACAGATAACGCCGCGATGATTGCCATCGCAGGTTATTACCATTATCTTGCCGGAGAGAGGACTGACCTTGACGTTGCTCCGGTATCCCGCATAGCAGACTTCAAATTATGATCGAATTCGACCTTACCTGTCCCCTGGGCAGGGAACTTCGCATAGACGACGTCAGAATCGTCGCAGCACGTGAGATGCGCCTCAAGAGGAACGCAGTCATCAATGTAATCGACCCTTCAAAGTCATACAACCCGCTTCTTCCGGGTGCAGACGCCACCTGTGTCCTTACAAGGCGCAGCATAGACGCCCGCGGTGACGTGGTTTACCGCTATCACGTTGAAGGCTACAAGGCCTTCGAGAATTACACTCCGTACGAGCTTCCTGAGCGCAGGGACGTATCTGCCGCCGAGCCTGTCATCGTCATCGGTGCAGGTCCTGCAGGTATGTTCGCAGCCCTCAAGCTGCTCACTCTCGGACGCAAGCCAATCATCCTCGAGAGAGGTAAGGACGTACACGCCCGCAAGCACGACATGGCCGTCCTCTCACGCGAGGGCAAGGTTAACCCTGATTCCAACTATTGCTACGGCGAGGGCGGAGCAGGCACCTTCTCTGACGGCAAGCTCTTCACCCGTTCTTCAAAGAGGGGCGATATCCGTGAGGTACTCCACCAGCTAGTAGAGTTCGGAGCCAATCCTACAATCCTTATCGACGCCCATCCACACATCGGAACGGACCGTCTTCCAAGAGTAGTCGAGAATATCCGCAAGTGCATTATCGAGCACGGCGGAGAGTATCATTTCGAGACAAGGGTAACTGACATCGAGAAAGCCGGAGACACCTTCACAGTGAAGGCCGCCGACGGCAAAGAATATAAGGCCACAGACGTAATCCTGGCCACAGGCCATTCAGCACGCGATATCTACGAGATGTTCCAGGCCAAAGGCTGGGAGCTTCAGCCTAAGGGCTTTGCAATGGGCGTCCGCGTAGAGCATCCTCAGGCCCTCATCAACCAGAGCCGCTACCACGGACAGTGGGAGCAGGGCATGCCAACAGCAGAATACCAGTTCGTGGAGCAGGTAGACGGCAGAGGAGTCTTCTCTTTCTGCATGTGTCCTGGCGGCATCCTCGTTCCTTCATCAACCGAGCCTGAGACCATCGTTCTCAACGGTATGTCAAACGCAGCCCGTTCATCCAAGTGGGCCAACTCAGGAGTTGTGGTTCAGATTGAGCCGGAAGACGTTCCTGAGGAGTACAAGAAGGACGGTGCCTTCTCACTTATGAATTTCCAGAGAGACGTAGAGCGCAAGATGTACGCCTATACCGCATCCCAAAACAAGGACGGTCATCTTAATCCGCTCGCAGCACCTGCACAGAGAATGGTTGACTTCTGCGAGGGTCAGATGTCCGAAGACCTTCCTGAGACCTCATATCATCCGGGAGTGGTAAGCGCTCCTCTTTACGACCTCCTTCCTGAGCACGTAGCAACCAGGCTCCAGGAAGCCCTTCCTGCCGTAAAGATCAGGAACTACTACACCAACGACGCCCTCCTGCTTGCAGTTGAGTCCCGCACATCAAGCCCAATCCGCATCCCGCGTGATCCGGAGACTTACCAGTGCGCCCAGGTAGAAGGCCTCTTCCCTTGCGGAGAAGGCGCAGGCTACTCCGGCGGAATTGTCAGCTCAGCCATCGACGGCATCAACTGCGCCCTTGCCGCCGTTGCCCGCCACGCCGCCCAGCCCGCTAACCAGGAATAGAATAGACCCAAATTCAACAACAATAACAAACCAATAAAGGCCGAAGATTAACCTCTCCGGCCTTTATTCATTTGCGTGCTCCGTGCGGCGGGCTGTCTCCTCCGGAGCCCTTCTTCTTACGCGTCTCGTAAAACGGTCAGGAAATCCCTTTCCCGGCCGTTTTCTCTTTTTTCATCTCTCCAGTTCTCTTCCCTCCATCTCTCTGGTTCTTCCTCATCTCTCTGGTTCTCCCTCCATTTCTCCAGTTCTCTCCCCCATCACTCTTTGCACCAACCATATCATCTCCCTTTGCATCCACTCCATCTCCCTACATAAACCAACGAAGGCCAGTTTTGAAATCATCATTCTCGTCAAATGGCCCCACACGAGGCTGAGAGCCATCTTTCGAAGAATGACTTCGCCCGCGGAAGGGGGATATTCTTCTAA
>CADBMK010000119.1 GCA_902795785.1 uncultured Bacteroidia bacterium
AAGATGGTTTCAGTGATGAGGATATTACAAAACTCTGGTCCTCCAACTTCTTCCGTGTTCTGAATGCCGTTCAGGCAATGTAAAAAATATCGTGTATCTTTGTATCGTTTGTTATTAACAATCGAAGTTTTTTTAGCGGCTTGGTTAGTGGCCGCTTTTTTTTGTAAAAAACCGTAAGTGTTTTTTGCTTGATGTCGTTTATATCTGTGAATGGGTAACAGGACTATAACCAACGAGCAACAATACCTTCTGGAAACCTTATACAAGGAGACAATGCCTGCGCTTATGGCGTATGCAAGGCGTTTTGTGTCCGAAGACGTAGCCAGGGATATGGTTCAGGATATATTCCTCAAGGTTTGGCAGAGCAGAAGGTCTCTTTTGAACATCTCTGACATCCATACCCAACAGGCTTATCTTCTCAGGTCTGTGCACAATGCGTGCTGTGACTGGGTCAAGCATCAGATAGCAGTATCTAATCATGTTGATGAAACTCTCTATCTGCTGAAGCTCGAGGAGCTTGAAGATCAGCAGGAACGTGGGTTCGAGCTTCTGGAGGAGCGCATAAAGAAGGTGCGCAAGATTTCCGGAACTCTGCCTGAGAGATGCCGTGAGATATTCCTGATGCATTACAGGCAGGGGAAGAAGAGCGCCGAGATCGCGAGGTTCTTCGGAATATCGAAGAAGACGGTGGAGGTGCAACTGTACAAGGCTTTGCAGATATTAAGAAAGACATTAAGATAAATGGAAGAGAAAGAAACCTTATTCATCGGCTACATAGACGGAACCCTTGACTATGAGCAGTCGAAAAGGCTTGCGGAGCTCCTTGAAGAGAATCCTTCATGGAAGCAGGAGCTCCTTGACATGAAAGACCTGGCGGACTGTGCCCGTCCTGCAACGATGTCACCGTGGACGGTTGACAGGAGATTTGCAGAACTCATCGGAACAATCAACGGGAACAAGTGGGCATACTGGCGCTCAAAGATCCGCCGTGCGGTGAACTATGCCGCCGTGGCAGTGGTATGTATCGGCCTCGGAATAGCAGCTTCGGCATTGCTTCTGCGTGACAGAAGTGAAAAGAATGTACTGGTGCAGGCGCATCCGGGCGAAATGTCTGAGATTACCCTTCCAGACGGAACGGAAATTACACTCAAATCATCCAGCAGGCTCAGCTACGATGCGTCCCGTTTCGGGCGCAGGCAGCGTGTTGTGAATCTGGACGGGGAGGCGTTCTTCCAGGTTCAGTCTGATAAAGAACATCCGTTCATAGTGGAGACGGCGCACGGCAGGGTTACTGTTACCGGAACCGTATTCAATATCAATGACTATTCGGAATCCAGCGATTATGACGTGGTGCTTCTTGAAGGAAAGGTTTCTCTTGACCTTAAGGACGGGAACGGTGACAAAGGTCATTGCATAGACCTTCATCCGGGTGAGAGATGCGTCTATGACGTTGCCTCCGGGAAAGTTAACGTGGAGGTAATCCGGAAGGCTGAAGCCGGCCAGAAATGGGATCAGAACATTATTTATCTTCGCAACTGCACGCTCGGGCAGATTGCATCAAGGCTTGAACACTATTTCTCTGTAAAGATAGACGTTTCACCGGAGGCTGATACCCTGGGTAATTTCTACGGCGCCTTCTCCCTTAATGACGGGGTCGATTCTATCCTTAAAACGCTCAATTACGAAGAGAGCTTCACTCTGGACAATCCTGAACCAGGGTACTACATAATTAATCCATCGAGCGGAAGTTTATATTTCCTCAATCCTGCCTTGCAATGCTGCCCAGACCGGTTCGATATCCGTGCGTGAGCTGATATCAAATACGAACGAGAGGCTCAAGGCTCTTGCAAAGTCGGAGAAATACACTTATGTGGATTTCTACTCGTCCCTGTCAAATCAGGACGGCTCCTTTATTGATGCATACAACAGTGACGGAGTACATCCGAATGCTGCCGGTTATGACATCATGGAGCCGATCCTGCTTAAAGCACTGGGTTTATTCGAAACTCTTTAGGAACTCGTCGAGAAGCAGGTACATGTTGTCGTCAATGCTTCCGGAGCTGTTGCTGTTGTATGCGCGGGAGTTGCAGACGAAGGCTCCGCTCATGCCGGTATTGGTGTGGCCAACCCAGATGGTGGCAGTGCCGGCAATGTTGCCGGTGTGGTAGTGCGAGCCCTGGAAAAGGCTGGAGTGGTTCATTCGCCAGCCAAGGCCGTAGCGCTTGTAATTGGCGCCGTATGTGCCGGTGCCGGAATAATGGTAAGGCGTGTACATCTCCTCCAGAGTCTCGTGGCTGAAAACATCAGGTACGGTGTCGTCACCGTCCATGCAGGCGAGTATGTGCATCATCTGGTTTGTGGAGGTGATGATGCCGGCGGCTCCGGCAAGCTGGCGGAGAGCGTTGGAATAGCCGTTTGTGCCGTCCTGAGAATAGTAAACGCACTCATTTGAGCGGCGCTCGCTCTTGTAACCGCCGATGTGGGTGTCGGTGATGCCCATCTTTTCAAGGACGTCTTCCTTGAGGAATGACTCGTAGTCCTTGCCGCTGATGACTTCTACGATACGGTGCAGGATGCAGTAGCCCACGTTGCTGTAGTTGTAGGCCATGCCTGGGCTCCAGGTCATTGAGCCGTCGTTGTATGGGTTCTGGCGCTTGTTGATGGTGCGCTGGATCAGGGTGTCGGTAGGAACAGGGTTGCCGCTGGCGTCCATACGGTAAGACCAGGTGAAGGCCGGGTCATCGAGACCCTTGCAGATGCCGCTGCTGTGGCTCAGGAGGTGGCGGATTGTGATGGCCTCGTGGTACGGAGTGATGTTCTTGTAGATGCCATTGAGGATGCCTCCCTCTCCGAAGACCTTCTGGTCAAGCTCGAGACGTCCCTGCTCTTTCAGCGTCATGATGCACATGGCGCAGAACTGCTTGGAAATGCTGGCCATGCGGAAGAGGTGGTCAGGAGTACAGCGCTCCATGGTCTCCTTGACGGCAAAGCCGTAGCCGTAGGAATAGACCACATCCGAGCCCTTCATGATGGAGATGGATACGCCCGGGATGTTGAAATCCCTCATGAAATTATACACCTTGTTATCAATCTTGGCGTTGCCCTTCTTGACGCAGATGGTGTATGTGTTTGTCTTGGATTCATCTTCAGAGACCACTTTAACGGTCTGGAGACTTCCGGAAAAATCTCGGGCTGAGCCTGCTGTGAATGCTTCTCCGTCAAGGTAAACCTTGGCGCCGGTAGAGACCTTGATTTCAGGGACGAGTTGTGTGAGGTCTGTGTTCTCTGGAACTGTAATGAAATAGACACCGCCAGCAAGGACGGTGTTGGTGCTGCTGGTAATGCTGCTGTTGTAGCCGGCAGGGAACGAGAAACTCGTCATCTGGGCGGCGGAATTCTTAGGGTTCTCTTTGCCGTTGTTTGGATCTGGGTCCGGATCGTTTTTTTCGCAGGCAACTGCTGCAAGCAGCATGATGCAGATTGGAATTAGTTTTTTTAGTGACTTCATAATTATTTATTAATTGGGTTAGGTTCTTTTAGTTGTGGTAGGCGTTTTTGTGATGTTAAATTACCTGTTATTTTCATTTTGAAGGTGTTATTTTGTCTATGTGTTGGGGCAAATGTATGTAAAAATAAAAAAAACGCCAGGCTCCATGGAGCCCGGCGGTAAAAGTTGTATGTCTATGATAAAATCTATTCAGTTACGAACACCTTATCTTCAACAGGGTAGAGATACCATTCTGTGCTTTCAACAGGATTCTGGCCCCAAGAGTTGAACTTGGTGTAGGCATCCTTGACGCAGACGGTCTCGAGAGGATACTTGAAGTCATAAGGAATCATGATTCCGTGAGGATCCTCACCCTTCCTTGAGATCTTGATTGTCTTGTTTGTTGTGAGGTCGATGATGTAAGGCTGTGTGCTCTCGTTGGTGAAACTGAAGTTCTTGTCAACGGTGACTGTCTCAGTTACTACAGGGAATACTCTGCCCTTGACGGTGTTGACATATCCGCCTTCAACGCCGAGGATCTTGTGAACCTCTGTATTCTGGTTGATCTTGTTTCCGTTGATATTCATAATCTGGAGATTGTCGTAAGCACCGCAGGCAACGAGGCTGTATTCCACCTTTGTATCGCTGATTCTCTTGGCCTTGATGACAACGTCGTTCATGTCGTAGTCTCCGAAGAGGGTGTCCTCGAAGCAGAATGTGTAAACGTTGTTCTCAAGCTCAGGGACAGGAGTGACAGGATCTACTCCGCCTTCGATTTCAAGGATAATATCGTTGAAGTCTGTATCTGTACCTGACTCGCAGCAGACAAGAACCCTGCCGTTGACTGTAAGCCATGCCATACGTGGACCGTCAGTTCCAAGCTTGGAGCTTGAGAAGCTGCCATATTTGTTGACGGAGTTGTTGAGACGGCCGTCTCCGTAAAGCTCACCCTGCTTCCTATTGTTCTCGGCAGTTGTCTTGGCGCGTACCATGAAACCGATCTTAT
>CADBMK010000120.1 GCA_902795785.1 uncultured Bacteroidia bacterium
CCAGACGGCCCTGGACTTCATCGCTGGAATGCCGGTAATCTCGGAAGAAGGGGAACTGAACCTCAGGAAGGCCCGTCACCCTCTTCTGGAGAGGGCTCTCAAGAAGGAGAACAAGACTATCGTGCCCCTTACCGTAAACCTCAACCCCAAGAAACATATCCTTCTCATCTCCGGTCCTAACGCAGGAGGAAAATCAGTCTGCCTGAAAACCACCGGACTTCTCCAGTATATGTTCCAGTGGGGAATGCTGATTCCTACATCGGAGTCTTCCGAACTTCCGGTATTTGACAGAATCATGGTCAGCATCGGTGACGACCAGTCAATCGAGAACGACCTCTCTACATACAGTTCCTTCCTTGCCGATATGAAGGAAATGCTTAAGGAAGCCGACGAGAAAACCCTTGTCCTGATTGACGAGTTCGGTTCGGGAACGGAACCGGCTGCAGGCGGAGCCATTGCGGAAGCCATCCTGAGCGAACTGGACAAACGCGGAACCTACGGTGTCATCACCACCCATTATACAAATCTTAAACTGTACGCCGCCGGAGTCGAAACCGGAGTCATAAACGGTGCGATGCTCTTCGACGTACAGAACATAGCTCCTTTCTTCCAACTGGAGATCGGAATGCCGGGCAACTCATTCGCCTTCGAACTTGCAAGGAAGATGGGACTTCCGGAAAACATCGTCAAGGATGCCGAGACCAGGGCCGGAGAGGAGTATGTAGGAATTGAGAAGAACCTCAGGAGGATTGCCCGAAACAGAAGGGCCCTTGACGAGAAACTTCAGAAGATCAAGCACACCGACAAGGCGCTTGAGGGCATCACCGACAAATACCAGAAAGAACTCCAGGGCATCAAGGACCTGAAAAAAGAGATAATCGAGCAGGCCCGCAGGGAGGCACAGGACATAATCAAAGGTGCCAACAAGACCGTAGAGAAAACAATCAGGGAAATCAAGGAGGCCAACGCCGAGAAGGAAAGCACCCAGGAGGCGCGCAAGGGTCTTCAGGGATTCCTTGGAGCCCTTGAACAGAAGAAGGCCCAGCAGGAGAAAAACCGCGAGGACTACGTGGAGAAGAAGCTCAGGGATCTCGAAGCCCGCAGGAAGAGGGAGCAGGAGAGAAAACTCAAACGCGCCGATGACCGTGCAAAGGCCGAGCAGGCAGCCCTGGAAGCCGAGCAGAAGAGAATCGACGCCTTCCGAAACGGTCCTCTAAAGGTGGGAGAAAAAGTCCGGATCAAGGAGAACGGAATGGTTGGAGAGGTGGCCGTAGTATCCACCAAGGCCGTTACCGTAATCATTGGCAACATACAGAGCAAGATGCCGCTGGACAAGGTAGAGAGAATCTCGTCCAATGAATTCAAAAGCGCGGTCAAGGACCTTGTTAAGCCTACGGCGATGAAGATTGACAGTTCCATCACCGAGAGGCGCCTCAACTTCAAACCGGAGATTGACGTCCGCGGAGCCAGGGTGAACGAAGCCATCGACGCAGCGATGAGACTCGCCGACGACGCAATGATGCTTGGCATCGGATCGGTGAGAATCATCCACGGCAAGGGAACGGGAGCCTTAAGGGAGGAAATACAGAAATTCCTCAGAAGCACGCCGGGTGTGAAAGAAGTAAAAGACGAGCACATACAATTCGGCGGATCCGGTGTAACAATCGTAACTTTTGATTAACTTAGAAGAGACATACCTTAACAACATTACACCACGACGATGAAAGACGGCAGGAGCGAGACGGGAAAGAAGGGAGAGGATGCCGCGGCTCAATATCTTGAAAGCCTGGGTCACAGGATCCTGGACAGGAACTGGAGATCGGGACATCTTGAGATTGACATCGTATCCGAAGATATTCTGGGAATACATTTTGTAGAAGTAAAGACCAGGACAGCGCCGGTACCCGCGCTTCCGGAAGAGAACGTCACCTTTGCCAAGCAGAAAAAGATAACCGCGGCGGCAGGACGCTATCTTATGAAAGCCAGATCGGACCGGGCGAAGGAAGTATTCTTCGACGTCATCGGCGTGGTCATTGACGGAGAAAGGAACACTATTACATACTATCCACAGGCCTATATACCCATATATGTCTGAAAACATACAGCTTATGAACCAGCACAACTACTGCGTCATCATGGCCGGAGGTGCGAACACGGATTTCAGCCTCCTCGGAGCCACTTTTGACAGATTTTCCAAAATAATTCCAAGGGAGAACATCCTGGTGGTCACACTTGAGGGGCTTCAGGAAAAGGCAAGAACGGCCCTTCCCGGGCTCAGTACGGACAATCTTTTACTTGAACCATACAGAAGGCACACGGCGCCGTGCATAACATTTGCAACATACGTCATCCTCAAGAGGGATCCCGAAGCGAGTGTCGCCGTCACGCCTTGTGACCACGTTATCTACGACGAGGACATCTTCCTCGAGACGGTCCAGAACGGCCTCAACTACGTGGCTGAAACAGATACCCTCCTTACCCTGGGGGTCATTCCTGACAGAGCAGAAACCTCATTCGGTTACATTCAGGCAGCCGGCGGACGAAAGGCCATCCAGTCCAAGGTGCCGGTCAAGGTAAAGACCTTCACGGAAAAACCTGACAAAGACCTTGCGCAGGTACTGTATTCCAGCGGAGAGTTCCTCTGGAACACAGGTATTTTCATCTGGAAGGCCGAGACCATCCGTCAGGAGTTGGAGTATCTCTGTCCTGAGATCACATCCCTCTTCGCAGGCTGGGAGGAAGCCATCGGCACCGACAGGCAGGGCCTCTTCCTCGAAAAGGCCTATGCGGGAGCCCCTAAGCTGTCCATTGACTACGGAGTTATGGAGAAGACTTCCCGCGCAATGCTCTTCCCTGCCAGGTTCAGATGGGCCGATGTCGGCGACAAGATCAGGGAGACGAAAACCTCCGTCGAGGTAAGACGAGACGTGGAGGTCAAGGGCAATTTCGATGTCATCGTGGCAGGAGCGGGTCCTTCGGGCATATCTGCCGCCCTGACTGCGGCAAAACAGGGCGCCAAGGTGGCAATCATAGAAAGATACGGGCAGGCAGACTGCAGCACCGACCTTGAAAAGGCGGGAGTCAAGCTCTACCTGAACTGCACGGTCTCTGACGTTTACAAGGAAGGCAACGCCGTCAGGGGCGTAATCATCGCCACCAACGACGGACCGGCGGCCCTTATGGGCAAGGTCACCATCGATGCCACCGGAGACGGAGTCGTGGCGCTTCTGGCAGATGCCGAGATTGAATCAGGACGCCGCGTAATGGGCGGCTACATACTCACGGCCGACGAGATTGAAAGCGGATGCCGCTTCGAGAACGTGGCAGTAAAAGGAGAGAAGAACGGCAAAGCCTACGACATCCCATACACCTGCTTCGTTCCTATCGGCATTGACAATTTCTACGTAGCGGGCAAATGCATCTCCGGCACACAGAGGGCCAAGGGCATTTACGGCAATACGGACACCTGCGCATCCATGGGCCTGTCAATCGGAATCGCCGCCGCACTTTGCGCGCGTACAGGAGTCTCACCACGCCAGCTTAACGTAACAATGCTTCAGGAAACCCTGAAAGCAAACGGAATTTAAAGATTTATTACTTATCTTTGCACCCGACCTACCCGCCTTGGTGGTGAAATGGTAGACACGAGGGACTTAAAATCCCTTGGGCAGCAATGTCCGTACCGGTTCGAGTCCGGTCCGAGGCACTAAGGATGTCATTCTATGGCATCCTTTTTCTATTTCCACCTCATCACTCCTGCAGATCAACGACTAGCGCCCCTCACCGGGCTGGCGCCCAAATAACTCCTTGAAGCACTTGGAAAAGTATGAAGGAGTCCCGAAACCCACGGCATAAGCAATCTCTGAGATTGTCTTGTCCGTGGTTTTCAGCATTTCTGCGGCGGCCTTGAGGCG
>CADBMK010000121.1 GCA_902795785.1 uncultured Bacteroidia bacterium
ACGACCGTAAAGTGGTCAAGGTCAACGAAGAAGAATTCCGCAAGATCAATAGAGACGTTATTGAATCCTTCGACAGCCTGAAATAGTCTAACTGCCAAGCTTCATTAAACGAACCTCAATATCATCACGTTTATCTGCAGCAGAGTTACGTAATGTGACTCTGCTGTTGTATACTGTAGAGGATGAAAGCCTGAGGAATTTGGCTATCCTGGAAGACTTCGTAACACCCAGACGCAACAGGGCGTAAATACGAAGCTGATTTGTCAGGACACCCTTCGGCAATCCTGCGCCAATCTGTCTATCCTTACGGAGAAGTCCGTTAAGCTGACTGATGAAATTAGGGAACAGTCCGAGGAAGGTCTTGTCAAACTTGTCCATCAGATAATCCCACTCAGCGTCAATAAAGTCATCAGAACGCAGTTCCTGTACAAGGGCGTCAAAGTCCTGTTTCTTGGCTGTCACACGCAGGTTGGAGCGATATTTCTCCAGAGAATTAATGTGGTCGGCAAACAGGGCCATAAATTCTCCAAGATACGTATTCTTGATATGGTTTGCCTCTCTGAGCCGGCGGTTGTTCCGGCGGATGAAGTTAATCGCCACGACAAGAAGCACCAAAAGGGCCAGCAGTCCGGTTAAGAAAAAAAGCAACTGCCTGCGAAAATAGCTCTCCCTTTTTTCATAAGACGTCACAATATAAGGAAGAGTGCCGGCAATCTGGACTTCACGCAGTTTGGCATCCACATCCACCACATCTGAATAGTTACGGATGATATAATTGTATGCTCTCTTCAGATCCCCCCTCTTGAAGCACAGGCGGGCCACCATAGCGAGAGAGGCACATTCCCTGTTAGACATCAACAAATCGTACTTTGCACTTATTGCATAATGAAGAAGACTGTTGTCATCATCTTCCATCGCGGTATAGACAGAAGCCAGCCAGTAATGAAGGAATGCCATTTCCGAATAGGAAAGGGATGACGAAGATAGCCACTCGTTAACCATGGCCAGAGCCTCGTTATATCTACGCTCGAGAATCAAACGCTTGACATTGGCAGTATAATATGCCATCAGCCCCGGAGCAAGATACTGACGGCTAAGCGCAAGGTAAAAAGACTCTTTCTTCCTGTATTCATCTTTCAAAACCCGGTCAGGAGTAACAAGGACAAGCCCGTGGTAGATTTCGTATAACAAGCTGTTCCACAATCCCACGTTGGAAGACTGCACCACATAAGACGAATCCACGCTTTGGAGCACCCCGAGAGCCTCGTGATACATGCTTGAAATGATATACCGGTTGGCAAGGTCACCTGCAGCGTCAATAATCAGGTCAACATCACCAATTTCCTGTGCAAGATCAGATTTTCTGTGTGCAAGGACAAAAGCAGAATCCGTATTCCACTTATAGTATTCGTCAAATAACAGATCAAACAAATGATACTTCTCATACGAACTGTTTACAGAAAAACCACATTGGCGAAGAGAATCTATCCTTGCTTCCTTGATGAGGGATATCCGTTCCTGTTGAAGAATACATCTGTCCAGTTCTGAGAGCGCATCTTCAAGACGAGGATCCACCGGCGAAACAAAAGGTTTGGAGAGGGTCAAAAACAATACCGTAAAAAAAGCGAGCATAGTATGAATTTTTACGAATACCAAATTAATAAAAAAGAAGTAGAATCTAAAAAAACTACTTAATAATAAAGCTACGTAAAATGTGCATAGTTGGCTATTAATAACTTACGTCCACCATTATTGAAGAGAAGGCTACTTTGAGACTTTCGACTATACCCTAAAGGTGATGTATTCAATACCTTTGTAAAAACCGCTTGTCCTCGACAACCTTTTATTCCAGAAAGCATAACCACTAATAACTTTTTAACCACTATGCAAACCAATGATTCCGGTCTCATGACTTATATGCCGCCAGAGACTCTGCTCTATGAGATCCAAGCCAGAACTGACATTCTGATTATTTCTGCACCAGGCAATGCTGAAGCTCTGGACGAGATTGATCCATTTATTGCAGAAGATATTTTCGAATAACCCCTCAAAAAAACAAAAGGTATGAAAAAGATTATCAGGCTTACCTTGATGACGGCAATGGCATGCTGCGCCATCATATCCTGCTCAAAGGATAATATTCAGGATAAAGATACGCCGACCGAAGAAAAAGAAAAGGGCTACGTAACCCTGTCATACACGGCAAACATGGAGTCCACTACCACAAAAATGGCAGGCTCGATGGACAACACTGACGGCAAATACAAATTCAGTTGGTCCGAGGGAGACAAAATCCAGGTTATATATAACGGAGGAACGACAACGGCGAATGCAACCGTTGCGAACGGAGTTGCGCAATTCAACGTATCCGTTCCTGAGGGAACCTCAGATATATGGATGGTTTATCCTTCGGATAACGGAGCCTCGCTCAGCGAAGGAGAGCTTGAATTATCAATGCCAGCCATCCAGAAGGATGCACTGAACGGCCTGTTCGTTGCGAAAGTGTCAGCAACCGACAAAATCGCCAATTTCTACCACCCTATATGCTATTATAAAGCAGCAGTAGACGGGGACGGATCTGACATTACAAGGATGGACATTGAATTGACCGGTTCAGTACTTACCGCAAAAAAAGCCAGGCTTTCTTTTAACAGCGTGACAAAAAAGCCGTCTGTCACCGCTACAACAGATGGCAGTTCTAAAATTGAAGCGACTTTTAACGGAACAGGAACATATTACATTCCGGTGATTCCATCAGAAGACGAAATCGCCCCAGGCAATCTGTCATTCCAATGTTACAGAGAGTCAGAAGACGGAGTCAAACTGGAAAAAGCCGGCGCTTATACATATACCAAGAAAACACTCACAAATTCACGCGCAAGCATCATAAACTGGTCAAGCCTTCCTGCAATGATTTCCAACAGATACGTAACCGTTGACGGAAACGGCCTGAAAACCGGTTCAGCCGCGAACAAATGGGACTGTGCAAAATTCCAGGCATTCTTGAAAACTCAGGCAAGCGACTCTTTGGACGGAGTAAGAGTTCATGTCGCAGAAGGCACCTATCCTTTCGCCAAAGTAGGAATCAATTTCAAAAAATCCATTAAAATATATATTGAGGGAGAAGGAACTGACAAGACCTTCTTTGACGGCGGGCACTCCAACGTACTGTTCGGGCAGAACCTAGCCGATACTCCTGACGATCAGACCGTATCATTCAAAGGCATAACTTTCCAGAACGGCAAGCGGACAAATGACAACGCAGGGGCGTTCTTTATCAAATTCGGAAAATTCATCTTTGAAGACTGTCTATTCTGCGACAACGAGGTAACCGCCGAGGGAAAAGGCGGCGGAGTTTGCAATGCCTACAACAATGCAACCGTCGTGTTCAAGAGATGCAATTTCTTCAGGAACAGTGCAGAACTCGGAGGAGTTCTTATAATGGAGGGAGGATCTGACGTCACATTCATTGACTGTAAACTTGGAGACGGAACAGATGCAAACAAGAACACAGCAACTCACGGAGGAGCAGTTTACTCAAAATACGCTTCTTCTAAAGTGACATTTAAGGGCGGATGCATTAGCGGCAATGCAGCCAGAGGAGAAGGAAGTCACGGCGGCGCAATCTGGGCAAAGGGCACCCTGGTTGTTGAAGGAACAACAATCAGCAAGAACACCACATCGGGAGCAACGGTTAAGAACAATAACAACGGCGCCGCAATCTACCTGAGCGACGGTCTTCTTGAAGCATCCTTCAAAAACGTTGTATTTGAGCAGAACTCCATAGATCCAACAATCACAACAGACCAGTTCGGAGGAGCCGTTCGTATCGAAGCACAGACAAATATAAGAGAAGTATCATTTGACGGATGCATTTTCAGAGACAACTTTGCTCAGCAGGCCTCCTGCATCTGTTTCCATGGCAATACAATCCTTAAGATAAACAACTGCTTATTCTCAGGAAACCGTCAGTACTCCAGAGGTGCCTTCCAGGGATGGTCAAACGGCGTCGTATTCTTTAACCGTTGCGCATTCTACAACAATACCACGAGCAACGCCTCAAACTCCTGGGGCTACGAAATCCACGGAAAATGCTGTATCTGTGCAAACAACTGCACATTCTACGGCGGACACAACACCGCATCCAGCAGCGGAAACATAGCGGCAATCAACGGCTACCATTCACTACTTATGACTAACAGCACTATGATTGAATCCGCACCGCTCGCCCTCCTTAGAATTGATGACGCTAATGGAAAGCAGGTGCTCTGCAACAACATTCTCATCAACACCCAGGCCCAGGAAAAAATCTTTACAGGAAACACATCTGCCGGATTCACGGACAACGGGCACAATGCGATAAACCAGTCTTCAGGATGGAAGACATTCAACGCAAGCGACAAGACGGACTGTACGGCAAGTACATTTACAGGTTCATTTAGCGAAGAGTACAACGTATATTTGTGGTCCAATTCCCTTGACGGCTTCTCAAAAGCCACAGTCGATGACATCAAAAGCACAATGCAGAACGATTTCGATGTATCCTCATGCGGTCTCTCCAGCCTGGGCGACGCCTTCTATAACTGGCTTGACGGAATGACACCGAAGGGCTATGCAACGGACGGACGAAACACAGTCCGCCAGAACTGGTGGCCTGGTTCCTATGACAAGTAATTGAATCACACATATGACACATTCTAACTATTTAAAAATTGCCGCCTTCCTCCTGGCTGCAGCCTTCATGACGGTTGCCTGCGGAAAAGACGACCCTGAAAAGAAAGAAGACAACAAGCCGTCCATCACCTGTTCACAGACAACGGTGATGAGAGGTGAGGATGTCACGGTAAAGATAAGCGGCATAACGGACAAAACCGAAGTGACGGTAAAATTCGGAAGGGAGAAAACCATCACGCAGAACGGTCCAGGTTCCATATCCTATGCATTCGAAAACTCTGGAGCCAAAACCATAACCGTCACCACCACACCAGACCTGCTGGGCAAGACCACATACAAAGTATATGTTGAAAAACTGCTTTCCCTGAAGAAACTGGCAGTTCAGCTCAAAAACAACCCGAATCTATGCCTTGTCATGGCCCACAGGGGAAACTCATCCGATATGACCATTCCGGAGAATTCCATCGCTGCCGTTGAAAAATGCGTAACGGACAAGGTGGACATAATGGAGATGGACCTGTATACAACCAAAGACGGCTTCCTTGTGGTCTCCCACGATGCAAAACTGGACAGAGAAACTACAGGGACGGGCAACATCAAGGACAAAACCCTCAACGAGATCAAAAACCTGAAACTGAAGGACCGCCAGGGACATGCCACATCATACAAGATGCTGACATTCGACGAATTGCTAGAAGCCTGCAAGGGACGCATTTATGTTAACGTTGACCTGGGAGACAGGGATGCAGACATCGGTCAGGTCCTTTCTGCCATTGAAAGCAAAGGCATGAACGAGCAGTGCCTTGTATATGTAAACTCAAAAGCCAAGATTACTACGGCATTCCAGACTAACTTCAAATGCAACGCATACACTTTCGTGACAAATGTTGAGACCCTTGTGGAAAAAGGGCAGCCGGAATACACGTACTTCACCCAGTGCACCTGGGAGCCAACCACTCCGGAAGCATCACGCACGGGGAAAATCGACCCTGACCATAAACCCACAAGTGCTACATCAGTGGCTAAGGCCGCAAACAAGGGTACGATAATTACCGTCAACGCAATTTATACCACAAACACAGCCCAATACTGGAGCGACGATTTCAAACTGGCACAGGTAGAGGACATATTCAGTACTTATCCTTCAACACAGTGCCTTCAGGTGGACACTCCGGCCGAGGCCAGAGCCGCACTTGCGGCCTACGGACGAACACTATTAAACAACTAGATCCATAACTAAAACCATGACATTTAAAACACGCATTGCTGCAACAATGGCGGCTCTATTGCTTCCTATTGCAGCGCTTGCCCAGAACCTGTTCACGGGCGTGGTTGTCGACAAGGACAATGAACCTCTGATTGGAGCCGCCGTGTACGAGAAAGGAACCAGGAACGGAGTCGTCACAGACCTTGACGGAAAATTCCAGCTCAAGGTGGAGGACGGCAGGACGGTTACAGTTTCCTCAATAGGTTTCAACGACAAAGAAATCGTTTTCAAAGGTCAGAAAGACCTCGTCATCGTCCTTGAATCATCAGTCAGCATTCTTGACGAGGCTGTCGTTGTCGGATACGGCTCGATGAAGAAGAAGGAAATGACCTCTGCCATCTCACACGTATCCGCAAAAGACCTGAATCAGGTGACATCACTTGATTCGAGAATGCTCCTTCAGGGTAAGGTATCGGGCGTAAACGTAGACAACAGCCAGAGCGCCGACCCTAACCATCAGGGAAACATCCAGATCCGTGGAGTCTCATCCCGTCAGGCCGGAACAGGTCCTCTGTACGTCATTGACGGCATTCCAGGAGGTGATATGACAAACATCAACCCTGCGGACATCGAGTCAATCGATATCCTCAAAGACGGTGCAGCATCTGCAATCTACGGTACACGCGGTGGAAACGGAGTCGTATTGGTAAATCTCAAGAAAGGAGCGAGGGATGGAAAGACCCATACCCAGTACAGCGGTTCTTTCACCGTAAACCTTCCAAAGCGTGAACTTGACATCCTCTCTGCCGATCAGTACAGGGCATACAAATGCGTAAACAATCCCCTCGCCGACTTCGGGGCCAGCACGGACTGGTTCGACGAGGCAACTCGCGTTGGAACCACACAGATGCATACTCTTACCCTATCCGGAGGCACAGGAAAGTCAAATTACAGACTTACGGCCGATTACCGTAACGCTACGGGTGTAGACCTCCGTTCAGACAGAAAAGAATACGGAGCAAGAGCGACTGCTACACATACCACAAACAGCGGCCTTGTTACCTTTACCGGAAGCATTTCCCCTAGAGTCATCAAGAAAAACAACTCTGTAGGCTTCGGAGCGATTCTGACGAACAATCCGACATTCCCAGTATACGACGCCTCATCAGCAAACGGATATTATCAGTTTGCTGCCGGAATCTCAGGATACAATCTGGTGGAGACAGCAACACAGGTTATCGATTTCGACCAAGTGAGGGTTCACGAAATGAGCGGAAGCGCAAGGCTTAACCTTCTTCCTCTTCTTGCTCCGTCCCATCCGGATTACGAGCTTACCAGCATTATCACCGCGTCTGATTATATCGCTGACAAATACAAGAACTACTACGAGCCATCAACATACAGGGGACAGATTATTTCCGGAAACACTGGATATGCAAAAAAAACAAATACAACGTCCCAGCATTTAAACCTTGAATGGGTTAACAATTTCTCAATGACCCGTAAGGATCACCACATGAAACTGATGGCTGGTTACTCTTACGCATACAACGTGAGCGAAGGTTTAAACGCAGAAAACAAAGACTTCACAACTGACGCTACCACCTACAACAATCTTGGCGAGGGCGCATACGCTGCACTTGACGGGCAGAAGGGAATGGGCTCATCCAAGGCAGACAACACGCTCATCTCATTCTTTGCCAGGGTAAACTATGACTGGAAAGAACGCTATCTCCTTTCTGCATCTATAAGACACGAAGGTTCCTCACGCTTCGGAGCAAATCACAAATGGGGTAACTTCCCTGCCGTCAGTGTTGGCTGGCGTATCTCGGACGAGGCCTTTATGAAAAGATTCTCAGACATCGTAGATGACCTCAAACTCCGATACGACTTCGGTATCACTGGCAACCAGGATATCGGAAACTATCTGTCCCTTTCCACCTACCGTTCATACGGTTATTATTCCTATGCAGGACAGAGGTTTAACGTATGGGGGCCTTCAGGCAACGTCAACCCTGACCTCAGGTGGGAGAAGGGCATCAACCAGAACCTGGGTGTTGACTTCAGCCTCCTTAAATACCGCATAAGCGGAAGCATCAACTACTTCAACCGCCATCAGGTAGACCTTCTGGGAGACTACGATGTTGCCGTACCGCCTAATATCGCATCAACGATTACCGCAAACGTCGGTTCAATGAGGAACAACGGTATTGAAATTGACCTCACTGTCATTCCTGTACGCAAAGACGACTTTGAATGGTCATTCACCCTCGTGGGCGCTACGTCAAACAACAGGTTCGAGAGCTTCTCGAATGATGTATTCAAAGGACAGAGTTACGTGTCCATGTGCAAGATGGACAACCCAAACAACCCTGGATACCTCCAGCGTCTTGAAGAGGGCCAGCGCGTAGGTAACTACTACACCTATCGTTATGCCGGCATCGATTCCCGCGGAGACTGGCTTATCTATGCCGCTGACGGCAGCGTAATACCTATCTCAAAAGGTACGGATGCCGACAAAGCGGTAACCGGAAACGGTCTTCCAAAATTCACGGGAGCGCTTACCAACAACTTCCATTGGAAAGGTTTTGACGCAAGCGTCTCACTCCGTACAGCCCTCGGTTACGAAATCTTCAACGTACACGACTTCTACTACGGACTTCAGAGCATGACAACCAACCTCCTGTGCAGCGCATATGCAAAAAATGCAGCAATCACAAAAGGTAAGAATGTCATTACAGACTTTTTCCTCGAGCCGGGAGACTACCTCAAACTGGACCAGATCAGTCTTGGATACACGCGCAGTTTTGAGAACCAGTACCTTGAGAAGATCCGCGCGTTCGTTACGGCGTCCAACATATACACGCTGACCAGGTTCACCGGTGTAGATCCTTCCGTCTATCCGGTAAACGGTATGACACCTGGCACCTTCGGAGGCAGCTGTACATATTACCCGTCGGCATTACAAATAGTTGTTGGACTTCAAATCGGATTCTAAAATGAAAAAGATAATAATCATATCATTAGCACTCATTGCGGCCGCCTGCACGAACCTTGATGAGAACGTTTACTCATCGCTGATGAGCAAGAATTACTACAACAAGAAATCAGACGTCGTGAAAGCCGTATTCCGTCCATTCGAACACTTTTTCGAAGCAGTACAAAGATATGTTCCAATGGAGGAGCTCCCTGCCGACGTGTTCATGACTCCACAGATGGACTCATACGGTTGGTGGGACGGAGGCAAATGGGACCAGTGGCACAAGCACGACTGGCAGGATATTTCAGGAGACCTTGTAGAAAGCTACTTCGCCACATTTTGGTCCCACCACTATCAGGGAATCGCACTGTGCAATCTTGCGCTTGACGACATAAAGAGACTAAACCACTCAAAGTTTCCTGACATTACAAATGAAGAATGGTCTTCATTCGAGGCACAACTCCGTTGTATGAGAGCATACGCATACCTCAGACTATTCAATCTGTTCAGAAATTGTCCTCTCATTACTTCGTCATCAACAACCGAAAACGAGACCGAAGAAAGAAAGAAACAAGTTGACCCACAGGTCATGTATGATTTCATTGAAAGCGAGCTTCTTGAATGCATCGACCTTCTTCCCGAAAAGATTGGAAACGGCGGACCGGACATATATCAGGGCCAGTGCACCAAAGCCATGGCCGCAGCCCTACTCGTGCGTCTTTACCTCAATACGGAAGCGTGGATGGGGTACAAGGCATATGACAAATGCGAGGAGTTTTGCGACAACATCCTCAACGGAGAATACGGCTCATACAAACTCTCATCTACCTGGTATGGCCCGTTCGACTGGGACAACGATCAGTGTCCGGAGGTAATATTCGGATTTCCGGCTTCATTCGGTACCACATCATGGCACATGCAGAATAATTACCGCACAATCTACGGAAGAAGCCTACCGTTCAACTCAATGTCATACCTCGGAATTACCGAAGGCGGCAGCAGAAACCCACGCTGGCATCTGTCTCCTTCTTTCGACAACCGCAAACCAAGACGCTGTTTCGAAAGCGCGCCGTACAACTACACCCTTGGATGTCCTACACAGAAATTCGAAAGATACGCCGGAGACCTCAGGTACAAACAATACAAGAACACTTCTTCAAACACAAGGGAGGGAATGTTCTTCCTTGAAGGATACATAGTTGATAAAAACGGCGACAGAGCCAAGGCTCAGTCCGGCTACGACCTTTACCTCCTTGACCAATGCGGAGGCTTTATGGCAGGAGCGCCTACCGGCACCATAACTGACCAGACAAGGGCAGAATCCACCCTGTTCAACGGAGATATGAACTCCGGCCTCTATTGTGTCAAGTATCCATTCTATCCATATGCCGGAGGATATTATATGGAGCCTGATTATACCGACATCCGCCTCACTGAGATTGTATATTCAAAGGCAGAGTGCAGGTGGCGCGACGGAGACAAAGAAGGTGCGGGAGCCCTTCTAAACTCCGTAAGAAAGCGCAATTACCAGAATTTCACGTCTGGAATTGCATACAAGGGTTCTGACGGCGGTACCGTAGAACTCACCGCCCAGGAATTTTTGGACGAATGGATGAGAGAGTTCATCTTCGAAGGCCGTCGCAGGGACGACCTGATCAGATGGAACAGATACGAGGATGCATGGTGGCAAAAAGAAGCCGAGGAAGATACACACAATCGTATTTATCCTATTGCTCTGTCAACTCTTCAACTCAATCCTTACTTAAAACAGAACCCTGGTTATCCAACTATTAAATAATTAATATGAGAAAGACATCTATCATATATTTGACGGCATTGTTTGTCGCCTGCCAGCCTCAATACGATATGGTACCGCCGGAATCAATTGTCCCGGTAAAACAGGAGTTTGAGGAAAACTGGTACGTATCAGAAGAAGGGCTCGGAGCAAAAGACGGCTCAGACTGGGACAATGCGCTTCCGTTCAACGATCTCCTGGATGCGTTGACTTCAGACGCTTCGTCTTTCGCGAACGCAGGCATTCATCTTCAGGAAGGTACATACACTATCCCGACAGGAGAAGAATCAGCAATCCAACTTGCATGCAATGTCCTGTGCATACGCGGAGGCTATAGCAAGGACCTTGAGTCTGACGACCTTGAAGACTGCGACGCTTCCAAATACCCAACCGTGTTCACCGGAGAGAATGGCTTTGCAAAGGTATCCGGAGTATCACTTCTGTTTGAGAACATCAAGTTCAGCGGTTTCAAGGCAAGTGTCTTCACCATCGATGGAGACCACTCTACAACCTCGGTCGAATGCCACAACTGCATATTTGACGGAAACACATCATCTATCACCGCAAATGCATCCGCTGGCGGTCCCTGCGCATACATTGCCAATGGTTATTTCAAGGCTAAGAACTGCGTCTTTACAAACAACTCTGCAGTCAGCCGAGGCGGCGCAATCCGTTCAAACAGCAGGACCGCTGTCGTATACCTGGACAGATGCTATTTCAAGGGTAACAAACTCGAAAAGGAATGGGGCCTGGCTGTTCAGTGTTCGGCAGGCGTACTCTGCGCCAACAACTGCACCATGATCGGGAACACCGGCAACGGATCGACACTGAACGGAGGCGGAGCTTTCTTCATAGCCAATTCAACAATCATTGACGATTCAAATCCAAACGGGGCAAACAATGCCGCTTTCCGCTGCGAATCAAAAGAAGAAGCAAAAACCACTCTGATCAATAACGTCCTCTCAAGTTCCAAGGACGGAGGTTACGGCATCATACTCAACGCGAAGGGTATCATCAATTCAAAAGGATACAACGTAATAAAAAGCGTCTATCTCGGCAGTGGCAGCGTCGATCCATGCATAAGTACAGACCTCAAGAACAACACTATCATTGAAGGTCAAGCGGATGAAAGCAGCAGATGCTGGATATGGGATTTTAACCAGATATCCTCATCCTTCCTGGAATTCGCCGTCCTGGACGACATTTACGACAGCGCTGTGGATTTCGACCCTTCAGCCTACTGCGAGATCTCCCTGGTCGGAAGAAGTTTTGCTACCTGGGTTACCCCTAACGCTTTCTCCGTTGACGGACGAGGCGTCGAAAGGGATTCCGACGGTTTCATCCCGGGTTCTTACGAGCCATCTAACGATTCTGAATAATGAAGCATTATCATAAAGCGCTTTTGCTTGCATGCCTGCTCATTGCAGGATGCAGGCAAAAGGCCAATATTGAAACAAGGATAGAAGATACCCTGGCACAACTTACGCTGGACGAAAAAATAGGTCTTATTCACGCTCAGAGCAAATTCTCATCCTGTGGCGTTCCCCGTTTGGGAATTCCGGACCTCTGGTGCGATGACGGTCCCCACGGAGTGCGTCCCGAGACTCTTTGGGACAAGTGGGAAGCCGCCTCATGGACCAACGACAG
>CADBMK010000122.1 GCA_902795785.1 uncultured Bacteroidia bacterium
CGGCGTAGGACACGCCAAATACCGCATCAAGGAAGACGAGTTCTTCACAAGAGGTCACTTCCCTGGCAACCCTATCGTTCCTGGAGTAATCCAGTGCGAAATCATGGCCCAGAGCTGCGCAATCCTCGTCAAGGATGAGATTCCGGGCAACATGACCCTCTATGCAGGAATTAACAACGTCCGCTTCAAGAACACGGTCCGTCCAGGCGACGTCTGCGAGATTACCTGTGAGCTAACAGGCAGAAAGGGGCCGATGTTCTTCTGCAATGCGAAGCTCGAAGTTGCAGGCAAACTTTGCTGCAAGGGTGAACTTTCATTTGCACTGATTCCTATCAACAAGCAGTAAGACGGGCTCATCCAGAGACCGGAATGATATTCAGCCGACTCCGTTTAACACGGAGCCGGCTTTATTATAAATAAATAATTCTTAACTTTGTAGGCTAAATCGAAACGACCATGTCAGAATACAAAGTTGTTGAAGTAACTACCAGAGGGGATCTGAACAGATTCATTCAGTTTCCCGATGACCTTTATAAGGATTGTCCACAGTACGTCCCGGCCCTGCATATTGACCAGAGGCGCTCTCTGACAAAGGTTTCAACGCTTAAGTACTGCAAGAGGAAGATGTGGCTCGTCCTTGACGGCAAAAAAGTTGTCGGACGCATCTGCGGTATGATCAACCCCCGTTACAACGAGAGGTTCAATACCAAAAGGGCACGCTTCGGCTGGTTTGACATGATTGAAGATTTTGAAGTTGCAAAGCTTCTTATATCAACAGCAGAGCAGTGGGCGAAATCCGAGGGAATGACTGAAATCCACGGTCCTCTCTACTACAATACGCTCGGAAAGCAGGGAATGCTTATCGAAGGATTCGAGAATATTCCTCCTTTCAACTGCATCTACAACTTCCCTTACTACAAGGATTTTGTAGAAAAGCTGGGATTCCAGAAGGAATGCGACTGGATCCAGTACAAGATGGCATCCACGGAGAAACCTGCCGAGAAGATGTACAGGATAGCCAATATGCTTAAAACCCGATACAATCTTCATACGGGAGACATTGACAAGCTCAAGAAGGACCCTGCCATGGTTGACAAGTTCTTCAAGACATACAACGAGAGCTTTGCCGACACAGTTTACAACTTCATTCCGTTTACGGAAGAGGAAATCAAGGAAGAGGCCGCTTCGATGCTCGGTTTCGTCAGTTCAAAGACCTGCACCATCGTGCTGGACGAGAACAATGACCTCGCGGGCTTCGGCATAACCCTCCCGTCGATTTCCAAGGGTCTTCAGAAGGCGAAGGGACATCTCTTCCCTTTCGGATGGTTCCACATCCTGAAGGCCATGCACACATATGAGACCGTTGACCTTATGCTCAACGGAGCCACACCGAAGTGGCAGAATACAGGAGTTTCCGCAATCTTCCATTGCGACATGTTCGACAAGCTTGCAAAAGTCGGATCGAAATGGGCGATTGCAAACCCGCAGATAGAGACAAACGGCGCCGTCAATGTATGGGACAAATACAGCAATACGGAATTGTACATGAGACGTCGTTGCTACATCAAACCCATTGAATAATGTCCTGTAAAGGACAAGGCCTACATTAGAGTATTTAGAGATTTTTATGGCAGATAACAAAAGTTTGGTTGAGAAGGTTCTCAGCCTCCAGGAAAAGTTCGAATCCCTCCAGGCTCAGCTTTCTGACCCCGGCGTGATGTCGGATATGAAAAAATACGTCCAGCTCAACAAGGACTACAAGGAACTTGAGCCTATAATTGCAGCGGGACAGGAATACAAGAGAATGCTTGACGAGATTGCTCAGGCCAAGGATATCCTTGCCAACGAAAAGGACGAGGACCTGCGTGAGATGGCCCGCGAGGAACTTGCGGACATCGAGCCTAAGATTCCTGACATGGAGCAGAACATCAAGCTCCTCCTCATCCCAGCGGACCCTGACGACGGCAAGAACGCCATCGTGGAAATCCGTGGCGGCGCAGGTGGAGACGAGGCGGCAATCTTTGCCGGCGACCTCTTCAGAATGTATGCAAAGTATTGCGAGACCAAGGGATGGAAGGTTGAAATTACAGACCAGGCCGCAGGAACGGCCGGCGGTTTCAAGATTATCGTCTTCAAGGTTTCCGGAGAAAATGTTTACGGAACCCTCAAATATGAGTCAGGCGTACACCGCGTTCAGCGCGTGCCTCAGACCGAGACCCAGGGCCGTATCCAGACTTCGGCAGCATCGGTTGCCGTCTTCCCGGAAGCCGGCGAGTTTGACGTTGAACTCAACTGGAGCGACATCAGGCTTGACCTCTTCTGTGCGTCAGGACCTGGCGGACAGGGCGTCAACACCACATATTCGGCCGTACGTCTTACCCACATTCCTTCAGGCCTCGTAGTTCAGTGCCAGGAGGAGCGTTCACAGATTAAGAACAAGGAGCGCGCATTCGAAGAGCTACGTACCCGACTCTATAACCTCGAGCACCAGAAGTATCTCGACGGCATCGCAGCCAAGAGAAAGACCATGGTGTCAACGGGAGACCGTTCCGCAAAGATCAGGACATACAACTATCCTCAGTCACGAGTTACGGACCATCGTATCAACTGGACGATGTACAATCTTCCGGTATTCATGGACGGAGACATCCAGGAGTGTATTGACCAGCTCATCATCGCCGAGAACGCAGAGCGACTCAAGGAAGCCGGAGAATAAACAGATTATCACATGTCAACAAAGAGCATAATGGCTGCAGCTGCATTGTCTGCGGCAGTATTTTTCACCTCATGCGGCTCAGGCGTACCTGAAAGCACGGAGCCATTGACACAGTTCACCTACGACGTGAACGGTGTCACCCTGAACCTCGTCGAAATTCCAGGAAACGCTTTTTCGATGGGCCTTACCAGCCAGATGTCAAAGGTGCGCGACGCAAGCATCCACGAAGTTGTCCTTGACGGCTACGCCATCAGTGAGACTCCCGTAAGCGGAGAACTCTGGGATGCCGTAATGGGAGGCAGCCACACGGCAGGAAAACCCGTATCTCAGGTCACCTGGGACGAAGCAGTAAAATTCACCAGGAAGCTCTCCAAACTTACCGGCGTCCACTTCTCCCTCCCAACCGAGGCGCAGTGGGAATATGCAAGCCGAGAGAGCAACGCAAAGGGTTTCAACACCGTCAACGAGTGGGTTGGAGACTACTATGAATCAGCCTACGGTGAAGGCATTGAAGTCAATCCTCAGGGACCTGGAAAAACCGAGAAGAGGGTATATCGCAGCACAACGGAAAGAAACGGCCTCGTTTCAAGCGCAAAGGCCGGGAACATCGGTTTCCGAGTTGCCGTGAAGACCAACAAGCCTGTAGAACAGGTGATAGCAGACGCCTTCCTGAACGGAAAGCCTGCACGTGAGCCAGAACAGAGAAAGACCGAGATCATCAAAGTCGGAGACACATCATTCAAGATGATTCTGGTGAAGGGCGGAGACTTTGACATGGGAGGAACCGAGGAAGATCAGAGGAAATACGCAAAGCCGGACGAGAAGCCCGTCCACAAGGTTACCCTCAGCGATTATGAAATCGGTGAGACCGAGGTGACAGTTTCCCTCTGGAATGCCGTAATGGGCTCACTTCCAAGATACAATGATGCAAAGAAGGACGCAGACAAACCAGTGTGCAATGTATCCTGGTACGAGGCGCAGTCTTTCATCCTCAAGCTCAACAAGATCACAGGACGTTCATTCCGTCTTCCTACCGAGGCGGAATGGGAGTTCGCAGCACGCGGACGCAAGAGCAGATATAACAGATATGCCGGAAGCGACAACATAGACCTCGTTGCCTGGTATGGTGAAAACGCCAACAAAGAGGTTCATCCTGTAAAAGGAAAGAAAGCCAACGAGCTCGGCCTCTACGATATGGCCGGCAACGTATGGGAATGGTGCCAGGACTGGTCAGGACAATACATGAAAGAGGATGCCACCAATCCGGAAGGACCTGATACAGGAGTCACCAAGATCAACCGCGGCGGCAGCTGCGAGGCTCCATGGAGCTCCTGCCGTGTATCAAACAGGCAGAGTGTTCCGCCGGCAAACTTCAAGAAATCATTCGGACTGAGACTTGCGCTCTAGCGCTTTTGCCTCATCCCATATAGAATCCATCTCCGCCAGGGTCAGATC
>CADBMK010000123.1 GCA_902795785.1 uncultured Bacteroidia bacterium
AAGGACGTGAGAGTAGACCACCGTTCCGGTTGAAAAGATGATGATCACGAAAGGGGAGAGGATCATTATCAGGAAGTCTATGCTCAGACGCTTGAAGATATTCCTGTTCTGTTCAACCTTCCATACGGCATTGAACACCTTCTCCACGCACATCATCATCCAGATAACGAGCCACACGAACATCAGTGCACTGACCAGCCCGAATAAGCCGGACTCCGCCGATTCGATGATCTTGTTTGCAGAATCCGTAAGAGATTCAACGGCCATAGGATAATCCCCGAACTTGTCCTGAATAAGTCCAAGGACAAACTCAGAAAGGCCGAAGCCTTTGGTAACAAAGAATACTACGGACAGGAACGGTACAAGGGCCATGAAACTGAAATAGCTCAGAGCCACTGACTGGAAGCCGATTCTCTCGTCCTTAAAGTTTTTGAGCATGATCAGAATCAGGCGTATCTCACGGATGAGACGCACCCTGAACCTGCTCAATGCAGTTTCACTCAAGGTTTCAGAATCATAATTCCAGATTCCGGAATTCAAAAAGTGTCGTATTCTAGTTATTCTCTTTGGCATGTCTAAAACAATGTCGGCTCTTCAATCTGGTTGTCTGCGGGTTCTTTCCCTTTTTGAGGGCTGCCTCCAAGGAATTCACGGTAGAATTCCTCCTCGCTTACTATCCTCACTCCAAGCTCGCCGCATTTCTTGATTTTCTCAGGTCCCGGCTTTTCCCCGGCAAGCAGGAAACTCGTCTTTCCGCTGACAGAAGAACTGTTCTTTCCTCCGTTGTTCTCGATAAGGGCCTTCATATCGTCTCTTGAAATCGAGAAATTACCCGAAATCACAATGATGAGCCCCTTGAGTGCTTCGGAAGCAGATACGGCTTTTTCCTCTATGGAGAACTTAAGGCCGGCCGCCTTAAGTCTGTTTATCTCAACAAGATGCCTTTCATCCCTGAAATATGCGTACACGCTTGCCGCAATCACTTCTCCAACGTCTCCGACTTCCGCCAAGGCCTCCTCGCTCGCTGAGGCGATGCTGTCGATGTCACCGAAATGACGGGCAATCTCCTTGGCTGTCTGCTCTCCCACGTAACGTATTCCGAGGGCGTACAGAACCCTTTCAAACGGCACTTCAACGCTCTTGTGAAGGGAGTCCAGGAAACGGCGCGCAGACTTCTCCTTCCAGCCGTCGAGGCTCAGGAGCCTGGTCATACTCAGATCATACAGGTCTGCCGGCGTACGGACCATGTTCAGGTCATACATCTGGGCGATTGTTGCATCTCCGGCAAGCACGTTCATGGCTTTTCGGCTCAGGAAGTGGACGATTTTTGACTTGACCTGCGTAGGGCATCCGTCCGTATTCGGACAGAACCACCTGGCCTCGCCCTCGTCCTTACGGAGCGGAGTTCCGCAGTCCGGACAGACGGTAGGGAAGACCGGAGCCTCCGAACCTGGTTCGCGGCGGTTTTCCTCCACCGAAGTAATCTTCGGGATGATCTCACCGCCCTTCTCCACATATACCCAGTCACCGACGCGGACATCCAACTGGCGCATCCATTCGGCATTGTTCAGGGTTGCCCTCTTTACGACTGTCCCGGCAAGAAGGACAGGGGAGAGATTAGCCACAGGCGTTACCGCACCCGTTCTTCCAACCTGATAATCAATTGAAAGCACTGGAGTGCAAGCCTGCTCGGCCTTGAATTTAAACGCAACGGCCCATCTTGGAGACTTGGCTGTATAGCCGAGTTCTCTCTGATAGGCCAATTCATTGATTTTAATGACGATTCCATCAGTTGCATAAGGCAGACCTTTACGTTCGGTATCCCAGTAATTGATGTAATCTTCGATTTCCTTGATGTTATGACAGATCCTTCTCTTGTCCGAAACAGGGAGGCCCCAGGATGCGGCTGCATCAAGTGCCTGACTATGGGTTTCAAAGAGGACGTTATCTGCCGGAATATGATAAAGTGTGCACCACAGACCTCTGTGTGCCACCTCTTTAGGATCGAGAAGCTTAAGTGAACCTGAAGCGGCGTTGCGTGGATTGGCAAACGGCTGGTCCTCGTTATCCTCCCTCTCTTTGTTCAACCTGTCAAAAGCCTCGTAAGGCATCAGGATTTCGCCTCGGATTTCGAATTCATCAGGATAGCCGGAGCCTGAGAGCTGCTGAGGGATATTCTTGATTCTGCGCACGTTCTCGGTCACGTCGTCACCGACAATGCCGTCGCCTCTTGTGAGGGCGCGGAAAAGCTTTCCCTTAACGTAGGTAAGACAGATTGCAGTACCGTCAAACTTTAACTCACAACTGTAGGTAAATGCGTTACCGAGCGAATTCTCAGCCCTTTGGGCAAACTCTTCAATCTCACCGATATTGTAAGTGTTACCAAGCGAGAGCATCGGATAACGGTGCGGATACTGGGCGAATTCCTTCTTTGGAGAATCATCGAGGTCGCTTCCGACCTTGTGCGTAGGAGAGTCAGGGGAGTCGAATTCCGGGAATTGTTTCTCCAGGTCTTCAAGCTCGTGCATCATATGGTCATAGTCGAAATCTGACATTACAGGGGCGTTCTCCACGTAGTACCTACGGCTGTTTTCCCAGAGAGTATCCCTGAGTTCCCTGATCTTTTTTTCAGCTTCAATCCTGTCCATCACTTTTGTCTCCAACACTGATGATTATTAAACTCACAAATTTAACCAAAATTTCAGGAATTTCCCTTAAATTTGCGCCGCATTAATAGTGTATTCAATTATTAACAATAAATAAGACATGTCAACAAAATCCAATCTTCAGGTTGCACGTGCCGCTTACCAGCCAAAGCTTCCTAAGGCCCTCCAGGGTCCGGTAAAGGCTGTTGAAGGCGCAGCAACAGAGTCAGTCGGCAACCAGGCCGAGATCAAGAAGCTTTTCCCTAACACCTACGGTATGCCTGTCATCACTTTCGAGAAGGGCGAGAAGGTAGAGCTTCCTAAGTTCAACGTCGGTATCATCCTTTCAGGTGGTCAGGCTCCAGGCGGACACAACGTAATCTCAGGTCTTTACGACGGTGTAAAATCACTCGGCAAGGATAACAAGCTTTACGGCTTCCTTATGGGACCTGGCGGACTTGTTGATCACAAGTATATCGAATTCACTGACGAGCTCATCGACGAGTATCGCAACACTGGCGGATTTGACATCATCGGATCTGGCCGTACAAAGCTCGAGAAGGTTGATCAGTTCGAGAAGGGTATCGAGATTCTCCGCAAACTCGACATCAAGGCTCTCGTAATCATCGGCGGTGACGACTCCAACACCAACGCCTGCGTACTCGCAGAGTACTACGCAGCAAAGAAGTATGGCGTTCAGGTTCTCGGCTGTCCTAAGACAATCGACGGAGACCTCAAGAACGAGCAGATTGAGACTTCATTCGGTTTCGATACTGCAACCAAGACTTATTCAGAGCTCATCGGCAACATCGAGCGCGACTGTAACTCAGCACGTAAGTACTGGCACTTCATCAAGCTCATGGGCCGTTCAGCATCTCACATCGCCCTTGAGTGCGCACTTCAGACTCAGCCTAACATCTGCCTCATCTCTGAGGAAATCGAGGCTAAGAACATGAGCCTTGACGACGTCGTTACATACATCGCCAAGATTATCGCTGACCGTGCTGCAGACGGCAACAACTTCGGTACCGTCCTCATCCCTGAGGGACTTATCGAGTTCATCCCTGCAATCAAGAAGCTCATCAAGGAGCTCAACGAAGTCCTCACAGATCCTGCAACAGGAGAAAGCAGAGTATTCGCTTCAGCAGAGGAGCAGATCAAGTTCGTAAAGAGCAACATCGCTGCAGAGAACCTCAAGATCCTCGAGTCACTTCCTTCAGACGTAGAGCGTCAGCTCTGCCTCGACCGTGACCCTCACGGAAACGTTCAGGTATCCCTCATCGAGACCGAGAAACTTCTCTCCCGTATGGTTGCAAAGAAGCTTGCTGAATGGAAGTCAGAAGGCAAGTACACCGGCAAGTTCTCAGCTCAGCACCACTTCTTCGGATACGAGGGACGCTGCGCAGCTCCTTCAAACTATGACGCTGACTACTGCTACAGCCTTGGTTACAACGCTTCACGCCTTATCGCCAACGGCAAGACCGGTTATATGTCAATCATCAAGAACACTACCGCTCCAGCAGCAGAGTGGATTGCAGGCGGTGTGCCAATCACTATG
>CADBMK010000124.1 GCA_902795785.1 uncultured Bacteroidia bacterium
GCGCGTTACGCTGTCAAACGGACTCATATAAGGGGCGATGCTGCTGTTGTACAGGACCTCTCCCGTTATTGACTTCACGTCTACGACCACGTTGTCAAATCCCAGATCCTTTACCTTCTTTACGTAGTATTTGATGGAATCCGGATTTGAAAGAAGCACATAGTTGGCCTCGCAGTCAAACCACATATAGTTGTTGTTTGACTTCTGGTCCTTTGCGCATCCTGTGAATAGGGAAATGGCGGATAATAAAATGAGGAAAAGATGTTTCATTACTTGTTGAGAATCTGTTTTATGAGAATCTGGCAGACTGTGAGCATTCTTGGGATATGGAAAGGTCCCTTGAACAGGTTGCCCTTTGCAGGCTGTGCCACTGTTCCGTCCCTGTGAAGGTATCCGAACCATTCCGGATAGTCAGGGTCCACGAGATACTTCTTCATCCACTCGTTGGCCATCTTGTATCTTTCAAGATACTTCTCGTCTGAGGAAACCTTGTAGGCGAAGAGGGAAGCGATGACGGTCTCGCACTGAGGCCACCAGAACTTCATGTCCTGTGAGTAGTCCTGGCAAGGGAAGCCCTTGCAGTCACGGAAGTTGATCACTCCGCCGTACTCCTTGTCCCATCCCCAGTCGAACTGCCAGTCAAAGATCTTCAGGCCGAGATCCTTGTAGTGAGGCTCGCCGAATACTTCCGAAGCGTTCATGAGGAACCATGCCGTCTCGATGCCGTGTCCCGGGTTGATGACCCTGCCCTCGCAGGTGTCGATGAGTTCACCTTCCGGAGTTACGCTCTCGAGGATGCACTTGTACTTCTCGCTGAGGAGATACTTCTCTATTATATTAATGGATGTCTTGATCTGCTGGTCAAGAGCCGGGTCGTCGCTGACCTGCTTGAGCACAAGGGCCACGTTGACCAGAATCATTGTGATTGAGTGGCTTCTGCCAGGGATGAAACTCTTTGCAGGAAGACGGCCTGGCGTCTCAAGCATCTTCTGGATGTTGTGGAATAAATCCACTGCTTTTTTAGCATAGCTCATATCACCGCTCGCCTTGGCGTATTCCGCCATAGCGATGGCTGCGAATGTGTCTGAGAAGACGTAGCGTCTCTTTCTGACCGGAGCGCCCTCTGCCGTTACCGAGAAGAACATCTGGCCGTCAGTGTCTATACAGTGCGCTTCAATGAAGTCGATGCAGGACTTGGACGCCTTGAGCCACTCAGGGTTCTTTTCGATATGGTTGTATGCATAGGCTGTTGTATAGCCGAATCTTCCCTGGAACCAAACTGACTTAGTTGTGTCCATCAGGGTTCCGTCGCGGTCAACGCAAGTGTATACTCCACCGTTGACTTTGTCAAGTCCGTGCTCAAGCCAAAATGGCATGATGTTTTCGAGGAGCTGGCTTTTATACCATTCCGCGTTCTGTTTGAGGTAATCTGTTTGACTTTGATTCATAGGTGAATAAATTGATTTTACTCCATAACTAAATTAGAGAGACTGGTTATCCGTGGCAAACAAAACAAATCAAAGGTTATTTAAATTTTCGAAAAATTTAAATGGAATAATGCTAAATGGCTGAAGGGTAAATATATAGTATGTGAATACGCTGTGAATTAAATTTTTGAATTTGATAAATAACTGTATATTTGTAAAACTAAAAGTGACAAATATGACCAACCTTCCTTCGGCCAAAAGCGCTGACACATACGAGTTTGTAAGATCCGTCATCCTTCGTTTCTTCATGACGGAGAGTCGGTTTACTATTCCAGAGATTACGGAGATTACAGGCCTCAGCACAACCACGGTGGCCAAATGCGTGGCCCGTATGAAGGATGAGGGACTGCTGGATGAGGTTTCGGTGGAGGATTCGCACGGCAGGGGCAGAAGGGCTATCGTGTATGGCATTGGAAAGTCATCGTCCCACTTCCTTGGGGTTGACGTCCATGACGGTGACCTTGGTTTTGCAATCATGAATTTCACTGGCGACATCATCCGTGAAGAACACGATAATTCCTATGTGTTCGAGAATACTTATGCCAATCTGGAACTCGTCCTTTCCAAGATTGATTCATTCCTGGACGGAGATTCCGGTTTTCAGCGCTCTCAGATAGCAAGGGCAAATTTCAACCTGTCCGGCCGCGTGGATTCCAGGGAGGGGACCAGCGCTTCCGTTTTCAACTTTGAGGAAACTCAGGCAACTCCTCTTGCCGAAATCCTCTCTGAGAGGCTTGGAATGCCGGTGACAATTGAGAACGATACCAAGGCCATGGCCTTTGCAGAGTATCTCAGTTGCGGAGAGAAATGGCAGAATGTCCTCTATGCAAATATCAGTTGGGGTCTTGGCCTGGGAATCATCCTTGGCGGGGAGATTTATTTCGGCTCCAACGGCTTCTCGGGCGAGCTCGGACACGTTCACTATTATAATAATAATATCCTCTGCCACTGCGGCAAGAAAGGCTGTATAGAGACTGAGGTTTCGGGCAGCGCCATTCATCGCAAACTTCTTGAGAGGATTCGCGGCGGAGAGTCTTCCGTTCTCTCGAACAAGGTCCGTAGGGGAGACAAGGTGACCATCGCCGATATAGTCAAGGCCGCTGACAACGATGACCCTCTCTGCATCGACCTTATTTCCAAGACCGGCAGCGAACTTGGCAGGCACATGGCGGCGATGATCAATGTCCTTAATCCGGACGCAATCATCCTCGGAGGCTCAGTGGCCCAGGCCGCCTCTTATAATTTCGAACAGTATGTTTCACTTGCCATGAGGCAGAATTCCCTCAAACTGGTGAGCCGTAACGTCAAGGTTCTGACTTCGTCCCTTGGTAACAGGGCCGGGGTTACCGGAGCCTGCATGCTGGCCCGTGAAAGGATTAATTTGTAAAATAATTTAAAAATTATATCTTTGCGCCCGTTTTTAATAGAAGGTATAATCATAAAGAGCTGCACATGCGCATAAGCCAGATTTACAAGCCGAAATTCTTCAGCTTGCTTAAGGGAGGGGCAATTGACGGAAAAACCCTCACATCAGATCTCATTGCGGGTATTATAGTGGGTATCATCGCCCTCCCGCTTGCCATTGCTTTCGGTATCGCCTCGGGCGTTTCACCTCAGCAGGGCCTCATCACGGCAATCATCGCCGGTTTCATCATTTCATTCCTCGGCGGTACCAGATATCTTATCGGCGGTCCTACGGGAGCGTTCATAGTAATCGTTGCCGGCATCATTTCCCAGTATGGAATGGAGGGACTTGCCATCGCCACCATTATGGCGGGAGTCTTCCTTATCATCATGGGTCTGTGCCGTATGGGAATTGTCTTCAAGTTCATTCCTTATCCTATCGTAGTCGGCTTTACTTCCGGTATCGCCGTTACAATATTCTCAACCCAGATGAAGGATTTCTTCGGACTTACCGGACTGAGCGTTCCTTCAGGATTCATTCCTGAGTGGATTTGCTATTTCCAGCATCTTTCCGATATCAACTGGATTGAGGCCGGAGTCAGCGTAGCCTGCACCGTGGTTATAGCACTCTGGAATATGAAGTTCAAGAAGATTCCGGGAGCCCTCATCGCCCTTATCGTGGGTACGGCGGCTTCTTTATGTCTCGATCACTTCGCTGGCATCCACCTTGCCACCATCGGCACCAAGTTCCCTGAGCTTGCCGACGGACTCGGCCTTCCAAAGATGGCACATTTTGACATGAGTTTCGATACGCTTCGCGGTCTCGTTTCTCCTGCTTTCACCATCGCCATCCTCTGTGCCATCGAGAGCCTTCTTGCCGCGATGGTCACCAACGGCGTCACCGGTCATAGCCACAACGCCAATACGGAACTTATCGGCGAGGGAATAGCCAATATCGTTACTCCGTTCTTCGGCGGTATTCCTGCTACGGGCGCTATCGCGCGTACCATGGCCAACATCAACAACGGCGGTCAAACACCGGTTGCCGGCATCGTTCACGCTATCGTCCTTGCGGCTATCTATTTCTTCCTTATGCCTTATGCGGTGTACATTCCTCTGTCCTGCCTTGCTGCGATCCTTGTGATCGTATCATACAACATGAGTGAGTGGAGAACCTTCAAATATCTCCTCCGCGGTGAGAAGAGCGACGTTTCCGTCCTTCTTATCACCTTCTTCCTTACCGTAATCGTAGATCTTACCGTTGCCATCGAGGTGGGCGTGGTCCTGGCCATCGTCCTTTTCGTCCGCCGTGTAATGCAGAGTTCAGACATCAAGGTAGTGGAGGAGGAGGAAATCCTCGGTACGGAGTCTTCTGAGGTTATCAACCCTGAAGACACACCTCACCTTAACATTCCTGCTGGGGTTGAAGTTTACGAGATCAACGGACCGTTCTTCTTCGGCCTTGCCAACAAGTTCGAGGAACTTGACAACTTCAAGAAGAAGGATGTCA
>CADBMK010000125.1 GCA_902795785.1 uncultured Bacteroidia bacterium
AAAACTCCAACGGAAATCCCTATCCGTCTTCGTGCAGAAGACAAGATCGCCATTATAGTGACCTGCAAGGACCCGGAGATTTCCAATCTGTTTAATCTTCCTTATTCAACAAGGAGGATCGGACAGGTTACTTCATACGGCACATCCCTGGACCAGGGCATTGTGGGCTATACCGTTGACAAGAACGGTGACATCGACTTTCCGGTTCTGGGAAAAATCCATGTTGCCGGCCTTACGCGTGAGGAAGTTTCCGCCGTTGTCAAGCAGAGCCTCGCAGACAGCGACCAGGTCAAGGATGCCGTTGTCACTGTTGAATTCATGAACCTCCGCTATTCTGTAGTCGGCGAGGTTAAGACTCCGGGCGTTTATGGCATTACAAAGGATGTCGTCACTATCATCGACGCAATCAGCGACGCCGGAGACCTCACGATTTACGGTATCAGGAACGATGTCCTCGTCAAGAGGATCGAGAATGGCAAGGAGAAGATCTATTCAGTTAACCTCCAGTCTCTCGACAGCGTAGTTTCATCGCCTGTGTATTACCTGCAGCAGAACGACGTCGTTTATGTGAAACCGAATATGACTAAAGCAAGGCAGTCAACCCCTCTGGGAAATACCGTCCTTACCCCGTCTTTCTGGATTTCCGTGGCTTCGCTTCTTACAACTATTACGGCGCTCATCATTAAATAGGGCTTGAATATGGATCAGAATACAATCCTTCAGAATACGGATAATCAGCAGGAAGAGCAGTTTGACATAATGAACTTCCTTTACGCCTGCCTCGGCAGTTGGTATTGGTTCCTGCTCTGCCTTGTGGTATGCTTCGGCCTGGCCGCACGTTATATGCTTACAACACAGAAAGTATATACGAGGACAGCCCAGGTGATGATTAAGAACGACGGAAAAGGCCGTTCCGCAAGTACGGACATTTCTTCGGAGTTCAACAATCTCGGCATCTTCACCACATCGTCAAAGGTAAATAACGAGCTTATTGCATTCCGTTCGTATGACCTGATAAATGAGGTTGTGGTCAATCTCAAGCTTTATATGAACTACAGCGAGGAAGGGTTTATGCGTCCAACGATCCTGTATGGCTCAACCCTCCCTGTGGATGTGGAGATGCTTGATGTCTCAAGTCTTGAAGGCGCCTCATTCAGGCTTGAAAGGAATGACAATGGCGTTGCCCTTTCAGGATTCCTGTACAACGGCAACGTAGCGGGCGCCGATGATACTTCCATAAAAGGAAATATGGGCGATACCCTCCTTACCCCTGTCGGACGTGTCATCGTTAATCCTTCAAGATATTTCAATTCTGAATGGACGGCAATTAACGTTTCCAAATCTCCTGTCGGCAGGATTTCGACAAGCTATAACAGGAGACTTCAGGCGTCGCTGGCCGACAAACTCGCCGATGTCATCCAGCTTTCCATTACGGATAATGTACCTAAGAGGGCCGAGGATGTTCTCAATACCCTTATCGACGTGTATAATGAGCACTGGGTTCTGGATAAGAACAGAGTGGCCAAGAGTACTTCGGAATTCATCGACAAGCGTCTTGTAATCATCGAGAAGGAACTTGCTTCCGTTGATTCGGACATTTCGACATACAAGTCTGAGAATCTCCTTCCGGACGTCAATGTTGCAGCAAACCTTTATATGCAGCAGAGTTCTTCAATCGATTCAAAACTTCTTGAGTTGAGCAACCAGCTCCATATGACAAATTATCTCAAGAGTTATATCGTGGACGACCGCAATCAGAACCATCTTCTTCCAGCCAATTCCGGTATCGGAAACGTAAGCATCGAGAAGCAGATTGCGGATTACAACGACAAGGTGCTCAAGCGTAACGAGCTTGCTTCCAACAGCTCGTCAAAGAACGCCCTCGTCCAGGATATCGACAAGACTCTCTCCACTATGCGTCAGGCCATCATCACGTCTATCGACAACCAGATCGTGGCCCTGAATACTCAGATTGACAATTTCCAGAAGACGGAGAAGAGGAACAATGCCCAGATTGCTGCCAATCCTACTCAGGCCAAGCGTCTTCTTTCTGTTGAACGTCAGCAGGCCGTAAAGCAGAGCCTCTATCTCTTCCTTCTCCAGAAGCGTGAGGAAAATGAGCTCAGCCAGGCTTTTACTGCATACAATACACGTATTATCGAAAGCCCTCGTGGAAGCAATTCTCCAACAGCTCCGTCAAGGAACAAGATTTTCCTTATTGCCTTTGCCATCGGACTCCTTTTACCTGCGGGTGTCATATATCTTCTGATTACTCTTGACAACAGGGTTCATTCAAAGAAGGATATTGAAAAATACGGTATTCCTATTGCCGGTGAGATTCCTTTATGCGTAGAGACCAGCAAGATATTCGGCTTTATGGAAAAGCGGTCTTCAATCTCAACCAGCCGCATTGTGAAAGCGGGCAAGCGAGACATGGCAAACGAAGCCTTCCGTGTCCTCCGTACCAATTTGGAGTTCATTGCTGCAGGCTCTAATTCAAAGGTTCTCCTTTTCACATCCTTCAATCCTGGTTCAGGAAAGACTTTCATTTCAAACAACGTGGCGCTCAGCCTTGCTATCAAGGGAAAGAAAGTGGCCCTCATCGATGCCGACCTTAGAAAGGGATCCCTGTCTGCGTTCTATAACCGCCCTTCAATGGGACTTGCGGATTATCTCAACGGTGAGACAAAGGATGCGGATAAACTCTTTTTTAAGGATCACGATTATCCTAGTCTCCATATCCTTGCAACTGGAACAATCCCTCCAAATCCTGCCGAACTCCTCGGTAACGGACGTTTCAAGGCTCTTCTGGATGACCTTAAGGAGAAGTATGATTATGTCATCGTGGATGCTGCGCCTATCAACATCGTGGCCGATACCAATATCATCACCGAGTTTGTTGACAGAACGTTCATTGTAATCAGGGCCGGCCTCTTCATTAAGAACTATCTGCCGGAACTTGTCAGTCTGATCAGTTCGGGCACCCTTAAGAATGGAACTGTCATCCTCAACGGTACCGATCCGGGCGGAGGACAGTATGGCTATCACCGTTATGGTTACACCAGATATGGTTATCATCGTTTCGGTTATACCCACTATGGTTATCACTCATACGGTAACTATGGTTTCACCGAAGACGAGCCTGATAAAGAATAATTGCCGTGGGTGAGATCTGCAGGTTACTGCCAGCGTCGATCAGTATCGGATGGTTGTTCGTATATCTGATCTTCGGCAGCGGAAAGATTTCTTTCCGAATGATGTCCATAGTTCTCGCCGCCACAGCACTATATGGAATATCAGAATATTGGAGAGTGGTAAATACGCTCTCCATTATTCTTTTGCCGTCCCTGTTGTGGCTCTATCTTCAGTTGCTGGAGAAGAAGCAGCTTTCATTCGGTATTACCGTTACCTGGCTTTCGGTTTTTATCGCCTTCTGCGTTTCGTTTATAGTAGGGATATTCATTGATATCGCTTTCTATATTGCGTGGGCTGAAAGGATTGTCTCAGGCCTTCTTTTCGTCTTTTTCACCGTTATTGTATTCAAGAGTAAAAAGGCCCGGTCCGTAGAGACCGGATCCGTCAGCGCCTTCATTTTTAGCGGAGGAAGGACAAACCCTGTAATGGTTCAGGAAATGATGGCTGTCTGGGTTTATGCGGCTGTCCTTTTCGTGGATTATTCACATTGGGGCGTTGCCGGGGTAACTGAGGCAGTACTGCTGTCTTATTTTGCGATAATGGGCCTTTTCGGTGAGATTGAGGAAATCAGCACGAGGGATATCAGCAATGCCTTCAGCGGCAAATCTTCCTTTCAGGTCAACGTCCGCCAGTATAGCCACGCAACGGATCTTGCCAAGAACTCAAGGCTCGCTTCGTATAATAATACCGAGTCATACGATGATTACGCTATGGATTATAGCATCCCTGAGCCTGAACCCGAACCTGAGCCTCTTCCGGAGCCCCAGCCACAGGCTGATACCAGCCTGAAGGAGAAATTTGAGTCTGAATTCGTTGAGGGAAAACTCTATCTGATTTCAGGCCTTACCCTTTCTGACCTTGCCGGAAAACTGGGAACCAACAAGACTTATCTCTCTAGGTTTGTCAATGCTGAATATGGCAAGTCATTTACGGAGATACTGGTTGAAAAGAGGGTGGAGTACGCCAAAGATTATCTTGTTAAGAATCCGTATACCAGTCAGGCCATTGCCGCCCAGATATGCGGATTCCCGTCACCTCAAAGTTTTAATATTACCTTCAAGAAAGTGACGGGAATGACTCCAAAAGCGTGGATCAGAGCTGCTCAGCAGTAGATCCGCTATTTATTTCTTTTCTCTTTGCAGATTTCAAGCTGCTTTACTACGGAAGCAAGGAGCTTGTCCATGATGATAGGCTTGGTAATGAAATCGTTTGCTCCAAGCTGGAAGCCCTTTACGATGTCGTCGTTTGAGTTGAGGGCTGAGAGGATGACAATCTGGATGTCAGATGTCTCAGGCTTTGCCCTGAGCCTTCTGAGGACTTCGAATCCATCGATACCTGGCATCATGAGGTCCAGCAGAATTACATCCGGCTTCTCCTGGTCGATGAGATCCAGGGCCTGCTGACCGTGAGATGCTGTCTTAACCTTGAAATTGAATTTGGAAAGCATCTTCTGGATCAGAAGGAGATTCAGGGGAACGTCGTCGACTATGAGGAGGTAGAAATCAGAATAATCTACGCTTGTATCAATTGTATCCATGTTATTCGGTATTTATCTGTTTAACAAACATAATGAATTACTGTGATAATTCCTAATATATCATTCGTTGAAAAACTTCTCCTCAAGCATCAGGCAAAGAGCATGATATATAGGAAGATGCCTCTCCTGAACCTTGTAACACTCTGTTTCAGGTACTTTGATACAAATGTCGGCAATCTGGGACAGCCTGCTTTCCTTTTCTCCGGTAAGCCCTATTACTGTCATTCCCTTTGCCTTGGCCACTACCGCGGCATAAAGGATGTTCCTGCTTCTTCCCGAGGTGGAAATGGCAATGAGGACATCTCCTTTGCGTCCATAACCGTTGACCTGCTGGGCGAACACCATATGAGGGTTGCCGTCATTCATGATTGCAGTACTCAGGGCTGTGTGGCTGTCCAGGGCTATTGTAGGGAGGGCCTGCTGCAGACAGCCGCCGAGTTCCTTTCCAAGTTCGGCGTCAACGTCTTCCATGGCCTTCTCGAATTTAGGGGAGAGAGGTCTCTTCTTAAGGAAGGACTTCATCAGTTCTCCCGTAATGTGCTGCGCATCGGCGGCTGAGCCTCCGTTACCGGCCACAAGGAGTTTACATCCGGCAGAGAATGAGGCTTCGAGTGCCTCGTACGCCTGGATAATCTCTCCGGCGCAGGAATTCAGTTCCGGGTATCTTTTCAGAAGATCCTGAAAATAAATTGATTGTATTCCGTTATCCATGTTACTTTTCAATTGTTGTTTGACATAGCAGGGCGGCTTCTCTGTCCGGCCTGCATTTCAGTATCCAGGATGGAAGGGTCATCGCTATCTCCTCAGAGGTTCTGGTAACTGCTTCGCTCTCCTCTTTTTTCCATTTTATGCAGGAAGAAGATGTCACTATGGACGCATAGGCGTCCAGCCCGCTTGTAGGACGTATCCTGTTCTCCGGGTACTGTTCCAGTTTGACAACCGTCCTTATCGGACGGCGGATATTCCGGTAGCAAGGCGTCTTGCCGCTCCATGGACTTCCATAAACGAATATGCCGTCTTCCATTACCCTGACCACAGGGTTGTCGTCGTTGATCAGTTCGCTCCCGTCTATGTTTTCAAGCCAGAGTCTGCTGTGGGTGCTCTTTCCGGTTCCGCTTGTCCCGAAGAAAAGGTTTGCCTTGCCGTTGTGCTCCGTTACCGATGCGTGCATAAGCAGAGTCTTCAGGCCTGAGGTTGAGTAGGTGTACAGGATCATCAGGGCCGTAGTCAGCTGCATGCAGACATTGTATGGTCCCATCCCTGGCTCAGGAATGAACTCTCCTCCCTTTTTGTCATCCCTTACTCTTAACAGTCCTGCGGATTTGCCCGGAGCGTTGAAGAAACGGTAAAGGGTCTCGGCGGAGTCCTCGTAGATGTGGTACCAGGGAAGGTTGTTCTCCTCTTTCAGGATAAGTCTCTTCCCTTCAAGGAATTCCTCGGCGTCCGATGCTTTCCTGACAGTAAGGGTGAAAAGCGCCTCTTCTGTTCCATCGTATAAAAACGGTTCGTAGTTTGAGAAATCCAGTGTGGAAACGTCCATGTCCTGTGGCATCTCGGCCCTTCCGTGAACAAGTGTCCTTGCCGGTACGGGGTCTCCGGCGCGGACCGGGGTTGCCGTGGAGAGTTCTCCCATCCTGCCTTTCTCTATTCTTTGACGCACGTCGGGTGTATAGTCCATGAACTTCCAGTTCCCGTCCAGGACGACTTCAAAAACGTGGTCTCCAACCTTATATTTTCTGGTATATGCCATTCTATCCAATTCTAAGTATGCTGTCGCAGTACTCCGTTATCTTTTCTCTGTGTGTAATGAATATCATAGTCTTTCCGCTGACCTCCTTCGAGAGATTCTCCATGAGTTTCTCTTCGGTTGCAGGGTCAAGGGATGAACTGAATTCGTCCAGCAGCAGTACGCCTCCCTTGCGCAGGAGGGCTCTTGCTATTGCTATTCTCTGAGCCTGGCCTTCTGAAAGGCCGAAGCCCATTTCTCCGCATCTTGTGTCCAGTCCGTCCGGAAGTCCTCTTACAAAGGAAGCAACCGAGGTGTCGAGTGCTTTCCACATTTGCTGCTCATCGGCCTCGGGATTTCCAAGGAGGAGGTTCTCCCTGATGGTGCCGCTGAAGAGGGTGTTGCCCTGGGGAACGAACACGATGTTTGAACGTGTACCAGCGGAGGCTTCAATGCGCTTTCCGTTTTTGTCCGTGAACCAGATATGTCCTTCCTGCGGCTTGAGCAGTGAGAGCATCAGCCTGATAAGCGTACTTTTGCCCGCACCGGTCTCTCCTATGATGGACGTGCGGCTTCCCGGAGGAAATACTGCGCTGAAGCCGTGGAAAATGTCCTTCTCACCGTCCGTATAACGGAAACTGATATTGTCTATAACAATGCCCGGAACCCCTTCCACAGTAACTGGTTTGATCTTTTCTTCCTTAGGCGTGTCGCTGAGCTCCGTAAGCCTGTCAATTGAAGCTGCGGCATAGACGAAGGACGGAATCTGCCTTGTAAGGTTCAGTATAGGGCTCTGAATCTGCCCCACCAACTGTAGGAAGGCGGTCATCATACCGAAGGTTATGGTGCCCTTCCAGATTCCGGTCACGCCCCAGAGGAAGGCTGCGATGTATCCGCCGGTGAAGGCGGTGCCAAGCAGGATCCTGGAGAAGATGTTGTAGTTAGTCCTCTTCATTATGTCTCCGAACTCATTGTCCTGAAGGCTGTCAAGTTTGCTTTCCATCGTGCCCTCACGTCCGAAGCTCTGGATTATTTCCTTATGCTGAAGGCTTTCCTGTATATGGCTCTGTATACTGCTTTCCGTTGAGCGGATGTTTGCCGTTACCTGCTTGACCCTGCTGAAAAACACCTTGCTGAAAAGGATCAGAAGGGGAGTGGTCAGTATGATGACAAGGGCGAGGCGCGCATCCAGGATGCACATCAGCCCCATGGCCATCACAAGCTGGAACATCGTGGTTGCCATCGACGGGCTCTCGCTGCAAAGGAGTTTGGAAACCGAGTCAACGTCGGTGAAGAGCCTGTTGAGGGTGTCACCTGAGTGCATCCTTGAACGGCCCTCCCAACTTGTTCTGGTAAGGTCTGAATAAAGGCGTCTTCTGATGATGAAGTTCATCTTGGAGAGGGAGACGTTTTCCAGTCTTATCCTGTAGGCGTTCATCGCTATCCTTACGGCCGAGATGACGCACAGCATTATGCACCAGAAAACGAAATCGCCCGGACTGACCCTTGTGGCTATGTCTACGAGTCTCTTGCTTATTACAATGAAGGCCATGTTGAAGCATACGTTCAGGATGCCAAGGAATACGTTAATATGGAGAGTGAGTCTGACACCCTCCGTATTCCTGTGTATCCACTTAAAGTATTT
>CADBMK010000126.1 GCA_902795785.1 uncultured Bacteroidia bacterium
AACCAGTAAGGATAGTAAATCCTTCCTTTTGACGCCCAGGCCTCTCCCCAGGAGTTGCACATGATGAATGCGCCTTTCGTTGAGGTCCCGTCAGGGGCTGAGAATTCAACCGTATCATCGTATCCTACTATGGTCATCGCGTGGGAACCGTCAGTAGGAAAACTTGTAATCATATAAGTGTATCCCGTCTCAGAGGGTCCGGAGTAAGAATAGTTCAGTTTCCAGCCGGTTGACTGGCCGCTGAATGTGAGGACGTCTCCTTCTGCGAGCAGTTTTTTGGCATTCTGTATGCCTTCCTCGCTGCTGACAGGTATGTTTTCAATGCTCTTCGCCCTGTATTTCATGGCTTCGAGATACTTCTCGTAGCCCGTTGCCCATTTGAATGACCATGCTCCGATCTGGGTAGGGAAGAGATAGTCCGGCATTATTCCGTTGCTGAGCGCAAGCTGCACTCCTTCCGGTCCGAACGAGCCCTGGTCTATTCCTTCATTGACGAAGTTCCAGGTGTACAGGTATGAAAAATTGTTTTTTGGCTCGGATCCGTCCCTGTCGAGAAGCCTGTTGATCTCGTAGGTGAACATATATCCGATGTATGAGGCCTGAGCGCAAGAACCTCCGGTCTGGTTAATGATCGGAGGAAAATACTTGCTCTTGGAATTGTCTATTGACGTCGGGAGAGTCTGTGCCGTCGCCGCAGTACCGCTAAGCAGAATAGCTGCAAGCAGGACTGTAGTAATCCTTTTTATATTCATTATTTAGAACAGGATTCCAAATGTGAAATCCGCAATGATTCTATTAGTTTCATCTGCTGCCCAACCTGTTGCCTTGAGGTCGAACACATAATTGACTTTCTTTGATCTCAGGGTATAGGATGCGCGTACTGAACTCTTGAAGAAATTGCTCTGTCTGAAAGCCATATCCTTCGAATAGATCTCTGCGGTTTTGTCCGTTACCGAACCGGGGACTGCGTAATAAATATAGTCTCCGGAAAGGTTGAGACCGTATCCTGCGCTTGCCTGGACCAGCAGAATGTTTCTGCCCTTGCTCCACTGCAGGCCGCCGAAGGCCTCCGGTAAAACTGTTGACCAGTTCCATTTCGTGCTCGGAATCAGGTAGCTGTCCTGCTCGAGGTCGTAGGCTACTCTTGCGCCTGCCTCATAGGTATAGCCGTCCGGATTACCGGCTCCGAACTGGTGTCCGTATTCCGCATTCAGGGAAATACGGCTGTAAGTACTCATCTTGTTATCCGCGATCGTGAGCCAATGCTGGTTCTTTGACTCCTGAATATATGTCTGTTCCTGCTCATAGCCGTCCGTAGTGCGATAATGTGCCTTTACGTCGACCTTGTCGGAATTGTTGTCTCCGAAGAGAACCTGGATCCTTCCGTCTATGACGCTGCCTTTTGTGGTACCCCTCCTTTTAGGAAGCGTAGGCTGTTCATAAACGTCCATCTTGCGGTTTTTGTATCCCAGCTCTGCAAGGATGTCGAATCCTGACGTGTAATTATATTGAATCCCGGCCCCGTAGTCCAGACCCTTGAAATAGAATACTCCCAGTCCGTTGTTTCCTCCGACCGTTCCTGCCGTGGCCATACCCAGGCCTCTGGAGAGATAAACCTTCTGGTTGTACCTTCCGTCTACGTTGGACGGCTCGCTCCTTTCAAAGCTCTTGCTGTAGTATCCGTTCAGTCCAAGCATGTGCGCGTCTGAAATCTTCCAGGCCGCTGACGGAGTTACGTCCACCGCGTATTTGTACGTTGTGGTTCGAGGGTCCCTCTGTTTTGCTCCTACTTTTGAATTGTAACCGACTTCCAGTCCGAATGAAAATCCGTCCCAGAGAACAGGGCTTGAGATTCTTGTCCTCATATCGTAAACCTGCTTGTTCCAGCGGCTGCTCACCGTGTCGGCGAGGTAGTACGGGAAGTCTTCAGGTACTTCAAAGAGGATTGCATTGTTTGCAAGGTCTTTTTCGAAAATGTTGTTGAAAGAGAATTCACCCCAGATATTGAACTTTCCAATATGGGAGTTTCCGCTTGTACCCACTCCTACTGCCTTGCTTGAGTTTGCCTCGGTCTGTCTGCGGAATTCTCCTTCGTCAGCCTTGACGCCGAGTCTCAGGTCACTGTATTTTTCCAGCGGTTTGAATGTGAGTGCGGCGGAATTTTCCGTGTTGAACCAAAGGGTATTGCGGAAATTGGTCTCGGCCTTGCTCTGTGAATTAATAGCCTGGGCCTGGGCGCTTGTTACGCCCAGGATCAGACATATTGTAAATAAGGTGATTCTTTTCATGAAGGATTAGTTTCTTGCCCAAGTGTTCCAAGAAGGAATCTTGGCGCCGTTACGACGAAGTACAGGAGTTTCCTGAGTGAAGTCGTTGCTTGTGTTGTTTGTATCCTGGTAGATGATTGTGCCATCCTCTCTTTCTCCGGCCTTCTTGCGGACGATGCTCTTTCCTGAGTATGATTTAAGGAAGTTGCAGCCTGCGTCAAGGACGGTAGGAAGACGGCGGTGTGAAGGCTCTGCAAAGTCTGTCTCCTGCTCGAACCACTGAACTGCGTCGAGAACGTCGCTGATTGCGATTTCACGAGCCGTGGTAGAGCTCTCATTTGCAACGAGGAAGTCTTCGTTCTTGAGAGGGGTGGATGGCTTGAAAAGGATGATGTCTGCTGAATATACTGAGACAAGCCACTGTGGAGCTGCATAGCCTGCAAGTACAGGTCTTGCCATGTTGATTGCCGCATTGTCCGTAATGACGGTTCCGTTCCAGAGGGTGGAAGCCTCGAGAATAGCCTCGAATTCTGCGGTAGAAAGGTCGATTGACTTGCCGTTTGCAAGGCTTGCGTCATTGTGGTTGGTTGCCCACTGTGCTACGATGATTGACTCGCCCGGCTTTATAGGATAGTCGTCGCCGTCGCCAGGAATCTGCCAGATTGTCTGAACGAAGAGGTACTTCTCAGGGTTGTCTATAGGATATGTGTAAATGATAGAGAAGTCGTATTTTGCAAATGAGTTTGCGTTGTCTGTAAGGCAGAGGCCGTCAGCGTAAACAGTCTCGTTTGAGTTGTTGTAGATCTCATAGAACTGGTCACGGAAGTAGGTCTCACCGTAATCGTCGCCTGCCTCTTCAGGAGTCTTGATGGTAGTTCCGTTGTAGAAGATTTCCTTGAAGATAAGGGCTGAAGCCTTGGTGGCTGTTACCTTGACGTTTACCTGTGTTGACTGGGCAATGACGTTCTCAGAGTTTACTGAACCGGCGATGATGTATCTGAAACCGTTAACTACGGTCTCTGCGCTGACAGTGGCAGAATAAACGCCCGGAACAAGTCCTTCGAATACTGCGATGCTGTTTTCTGAAGCAACGGTATAGGAAAGAGATGTGCTGTTGTTGGTGAGGGTTACTGTGTAAGACTCTGCCTTTGCATCTGCGTCTACGTCTGAGTCGTCGATTTTTACGACTGCAGAAACTGTCTTGACCTCGTCTTTGTTGTCACATGCCGTGAAGGCAAGGACTGCAGCCGCGAGGGCCGCGAGAAGGGATGGGATTGTTTTCATTTCCTTAGTTATTTAATGTTGATTTTAAGTTCAAATCCGAAGAATATCTTCTGTCCTTCCGCCAGCTCGGACATCGATCCTGATACTTTTGATCTGTAAAGCGGACGGTGGTTGAATATGTTGTTGACGTAGAATGACGCCGTAATGGAATCTCCGATTTCCTTGGTAAGGTTAAGGTTGAAGATTACGTACGGGGACGTTTTCTCTGCAATGAACCTGTTGTCTGACAGGTCGTTGGTGAGGTAACGGATTTCCGGGTCGTTGCTCGCTGATATCTGTGAGAACTTCATAGGGGCGTCGAAGGCATGGAAGAGTCCGTCCTTGCGTGATATGATACCTATGAGCTGGTCGTCGTTGGTGTATTCAGTCCAATCTTTCTCATACCACGATACCTGTGAGGTGAGTGAAACTACGAATCCAATCTCAGGAATGTTGTGGATTACCCTGAACGTAGAGATGAATTCTTCGTTGCATCCCTTGGCCTTTCCCGGAGCAAATACACCGATATTATACTCTGTCTGGCCGGGAACTTCCTTTGTAAGGTAGCTGTAGCCTCCGTTCGACCTGCTGGCCCATGTCCAGGCTCCGTTCATATAGAAACTTGTCCTGATTGCGTCGATTCTTCCGAAATCAACCTCGTATTCAAGTCCCCTGTTCCTGCAGATAAGGTCGTTGGACGGGGTGTACATCGTGAAGAACAGGTTGTATGTGGTGTCTTTCTGGACGAATGGCGTTGTGCCCGGATTTGTCCTGGCTACGGAATACATATCGTGCTGGTACCACTTGTAGTTCGTTTTCATCGTGTAGCCGTTGTCCATATACTCGTCATAGTATGTAAGGCCTGCCTTGACTTTCCTGCCCAGCTTGAAATCGAGGCCAACTTCGGCCTTGCGGTTCTGCGCTATCTCAAGATCCGGATTCTCCGCACTGTAAACCTTGGTGGTGGCGATGAGGAGCCTCTCGTTCTCAGCCGTAGTTACGTGCATGTAGTTGAGGTTGAGAATGTCCTGATATGCGTTGTTAGGGTAGAGGTACATTGAGGTAGGCGCCTTGCTTGAAAGACCCCAGCCTGCGCGTACGGTCATCCATGGGAAAATGTCCACACTGGCGTTGACGCGCGGGTCGAACGACTTCAGGGAGTTGACCAGGTTGAGACGTCCTCCCAGGGTAAGGTTGGCGTCCCTTCCCGCAAATTTCCAGTTCAGACTGTTCTCCAGGTAGAGACCTGTCTGGTTGATGAAAGGAATGTCTGAATAGTCCCTTCTTCTGTATCCTGATGATGTGTTGGATACGTTTCTGAAAGGTGGATACTCGTCGTCGTAGACGGCGCCTTTTCCTATGTTGCCGTCAGTCTTGAAGTCTGCTCCGGCAAGAAGACGGTCGGTAAGGCTTCCCCAGGTTTTTGAGAAATCGGCGTTTACCTTGGCGAATACATTGATTTCCTTTCCGTAAATGTCATAGCCGTAAGGATATGAGTATGGGAGGATGGTGCCCTTGATCCCGGATGAGGCCGCGTTTGTGATTTCTTTATCGGTAAGCTGGCCAGCCTCTGTGTCATATAGATACAGGCGCTGTCCCGGGATGTTGGTATAAATGGCTCCGTCCGTCATGGCGGTGGAGTAGAGGTTGTTGGAGTTGGCGGTGCTTGACTCGAAGTGTGAGTGCTTGTCCTCGTAACTTCCTGAAATAAGCCAATTAATGTTCTTGAGGAATTCTTTGTTTACGAAGGCGTGTCCGTTGTGGTTGAACCTTGCCCCGAGTTCATTAGAAAATCCCTGGTCCCTGTATGCTGTATTTGGGTCCTTCCTCTCGCGGTCCCTGCCGAGGCTGAGCGTGAGAGAGGTGTTGGTGGTTGTGCTGGACCATGGAGATACTGACCAGAGTCCCTTAAGGCTTGCCCTCTGGTAGAAGATGTTGTCCCTGATAAGGCTTCGGCGGCTGTAGGCGTAGTCTCCGCTGATATTGAGGTCTCCCGCTTTCTTGCTGAGGCTGAAGCCCTTGCCTGCGCTGGCCTGGTAGATATTAGGGTTTGTCTTGAATCTTATGGTAAGAGGGGAGCGTCCAGCCTTGGATTTTACAAGGACAGCACCGGATGTCATGTCTCCGTATTCAACGGAAGCGATACCCCTTATGACTTCGATTGACTCGACGTTGTCTGTAGAAAGGGTTCTGATGTCGGCACCGGTTGCGGCTGATCCTGCACCAGTGTTGCCGTCGGCCATATTTCCCGCTATGGTTGAACTGAGGGTCTGGAGGTTTGCGTTGTTGGATACCGGGGCTCCGTCCACGAGTACGGAAGTACCGAGGCTACCCATTGCCACTCCTGCGTTGTTCCTGACGGACAGGCTCTGTGCAGAGTTGAGGTTCGGGTTCTCAATCTTCACTCCAGGGAGAAGACCCATGATATCCTTGAGGGAACCAGTCTGCATATGGTCCATAGCCTGGCGTGAGATAACGGATGACGTGGCCTTGCCGGCCTCGCTCTTTGTTGCAACCACAACCACCTCGGACAGTCTGAAGTTATTTTCCTTCAAGGCTATGTTGAGAGTGAGGATTTGTCCCGGCTTCACCGTTACCGTAGTATCTACGGTCTCCATTCCGAAGAACTGGATCTGGAGTTTTGCTTTTCCGTCCGGGATGTTTTTGAGGAGGTATTCTCCGTTTGCATCAGTCGTCGCGAATGAGTTGGACGGGCTGGCTGCAACAGTTGCGAACTGGAGAACTTCACCTGTGGCTGCATCGGTAATCTTTCCCCTGATCTGGCCGTCTGCCTTGGTAGCGGCAGAAAGGCCTGGCGTGAGAAATAACCACATAACCACAATCGTCAAATTCAATACTAGTCTTTTCATCTATCGTAAGATTCGTAATACGTTTACAAACATAAAAATAAATTTTTTAAAAAAGATACTTTTTTGCTAAAAAATACCATACTTTTTGTATTTATCCTCTGTTTGTATCCCAATTAGTAGTTATACAGTCTATTAAAGTCTGATTTTACCGATGCTCTTTCTTGTAATTTGGGGTATTGTTATGCTCTAATTCTTATATTATTCATTTTTCTGCATTATTTTTCTGTATGCAAATAATTATACATTCTGTTTTTCTTCTCTATGAATAACAAAGGCGGGTGCGAACCTATTGGTCCGCACCCGCAGTATATGTTCCTTTATCTGTTAGTAAACTATCAGGAAGAGGGCCGCCGCAAGGGCTGCTCCCGTTGCAGGCCCGAATACTGGAATCCAGCTGTATTCCCAGCCGCTGTCCCTCTTGCCCTTTATAGGCAGTACTGCGTGGGCAATTCTAGGAGAGAGGTCTCTTGCAGGGTTCATGGCGTATCCTGTGGTTCCTCCTATTGAGAAACCTATGGCCATGATAAGGGCAGTAACAGGGAAGGCGCCAAGACTTCCCATCCCAATCTCCGAACTGTTGCCGGCTGTGCCGAAGGCAAGTATCGTGTACACAAGAAGGAAGGTTGCCACCATCTCACAGAAGAAGTTGTTGGTCTTGTGGCTGATGGCCGGCATCGTGCAGAAGCATCCAAGCATTGCGTCCGGTTGGTCGGCTGTGGCGTCGAAATGATCCTTGTAGAAGGCGTAAACCACTACGGCTCCGAGGAAGCCGCCGATCATCTGCGCTATAATATAAGGTATAACTGCTCCCCAGGCGAATTTGCCTGCAAGGGCGCATCCGAGTGTGACTACAGGGTTGAGATGTGCGCCTGAAGGCTGGCTGACAAAAACTCCGCACATTACTGCGAGTCCCCATCCGAGGGCGATGGCTACCCAGCCCGCTCCCTGCGCCTTAGACTTGTTCAGGGTGACTGCAGCGCAAACGCCGTCTCCCATGAGCACCAGAACCAGGGTTCCGATAAGCTCGAAAACACATTTCTGAATGAGAGTGTATTCCATAATTATTATTTGTTTAGTGTTCTTGAAATTGCGTCCGCCCAGCCAGCCTTGAGGGCGTCCGTGGTTTTGGCGTCGGCTTCCGGGTTAAAGGCGCGGTCCTTCTGCCACTGCTTCTTTATCTGGTCTATGCTGTCCCAGAATCCTACGGCAAGTCCTGCCAGGTAGCAGGCTCCCTTGGCCGTGGTTTCCGTGATTTTTGGACGGATTACTTCACAGCCGAGAACGTCGGCCTGGAACTGCATCAGAAGGTTGTTTCTTGAGGCTCCGCCGTCGACCTTGAGCTCGCAGAGTTTCATCCCCGCATCCTTCTCCATGGCCCTTACAATGTCCATGGTCTGGAATGCGATTCCTTCAAGGGCGGCGCGTGCGATATGGCCTGCTGTCGTACCCCTTGTAAGGCCCACGATGGTTCCGCGTGCGTACTGGTCCCAGTATGGGGCTCCCATTCCCGTAAGTGCGGGAACAAAATATACTCCACCGTTGTCTTCCACCGTCCCGGCGAGGGCTTCAATCTCTCCGGAAGATTTGATGAGGCCGAGGCCGTCCCTTAGCCACTGGACCACTGATCCGCCCACGAAGATGCTGCCTTCAAGGGCGTAGTTGACCGTGTCCCCGATTTTCCACGCTACCGTGGTGAGAAGGCTGTTTTTTGAAAGGATCGGCTTTTCTCCTGTATTCATGAGAAGGAAGCAGCCGGTGCCGTAGGTGTTCTTCACGGCGCCAGGTGTTGTGCACATCTGGCCGAAGAGGGCTGCCTGCTGGTCTCCGGCTATGCCGGCGATAGGGACTTCGTTTGCGAAGAGTCCTGTTTTTGCCAGACCGTAAACCTCGCTGGATGAGCGGACTTCCGGCATCATCGACTCGGGGATCCCGAGAAGGTCGAGAAGTTCAGTGTCCCACGCGAGGGTGTTGATGTTGAAGAGCATCGTGCGGGAAGCGTTGCTGACGTCGGTCACGTGAACTTCCCCGCAGGTGAGGTTCCAGATGAGCCAGGAATCCACGGTTCCGAAGCGGAGTTCTCCGGCCTCGGCCCTTTCCCTTGCTCCCGGGACATTTTCAAGAATCCAGCGGATCTTGGTGCCGCTGAAGTATGCGTCTATGATGAGGCCGGTTTTCTCGCGGATCTTGTCCGTGAGCCCCTTTGCCTTCAGACTGTCGCAGAATTCGGATGTCCTCCTGTCCTGCCATACGATGGCGTTATAGACAGGTTCTCCGGTGACGGCGTCCCATACTATCGTGGTTTCCCTCTGGTTGGTGATGCCGATGGCAGCCAAATCGCCTCCGTCGCTTCCTACGGCCGCGATGGCTTCGGCGATGACGGCTGCCTGGGATGACCATATCTCAACCGGTTCGTGTTCAACCCAGCCCGGCTGGGGGAAATATTGCGTAAATTCTTTTTGGGCTACTGCGCAGGTATTGCCCTCGTGATCAAACACGATTGCTCTCGAACTTGTGGTGCCCTGGTCAATTGCTAGAATGTACTTAGGCATATGTCAGTGTTATTAGTGGTCTTTGGGGCTGCGGCCCCCGTCTTACTCGACGAGGTCGCAGATGAGGGTCGCGGACGTACATTCGCGAACCTTGACAATGGCGTAATCGCCGGTGGTGTGGCCTCCGCCAGGGAATACGCACATCTTGTTGTTTGATGCGCGTCCGCAAAGCTGGGCCGGGTCTTTCTTTGAAGGTCCTTCTACGAGGACCTTGAAGGTCTTGCCAATCTCTTTCTCATTGCTCTTGCGGCTGCATTTGTTCTGCAGGGCGATGATTTCGTTGAGACGGCGTGTTTTGGTCTCTATGTCTATGTCGTCCGGGTATTTCCTGGATGCCAGTGTGCCCGGGCGCTCCGAGTAGTAGAACATGAAGGCCGAATCGTAGCAGACGGTCCTGAAAATGTCCATGGTCTGCTGAAAATCCTCTTCGGTTTCCCCACTGAATCCTACGATGACGTCGGTCATGATTCCGCAGTCAGGAATGATGCTGCGGATCTTGTCCACTCGCTCCAGATACCAGGCGCGGTCGTAGCTTCGGCGCATCTTCTTGAGCATCACGTCGCTGCCGGACTGTACAGGCAGGTGGATGTGTTTGCAGATATTCTCGTGACGGGCCATCGTTTCGATGACCTGGTCGCTGATGTCCTTAGGATGTGACGTC
>CADBMK010000127.1 GCA_902795785.1 uncultured Bacteroidia bacterium
CCCAGAAGGCCTGGCTCTCATTCAGGGCAAAGACCATCCACGACTTCATCGTCAGGGCCGCTGATACAGCGCATTCGGTAAAAAGCACGCTTCGGTTCGGTACATACGTCGGGGCATGGTATTCCGACTACTACAAATCAGGCGTAAACTGGGCAAGCCCGAAATACAAGACATCCAACTATTACAGTTGGGCTGATGCCAGCTATTCACAGTATGGATATGCTGATCACCTTGACTTCATAATGCTTGGATGCTATGCAGGCGCCACATCGGTATATGGTACAACCGAATGGACCATGCAGGGTTTCGCAAGCCGCGGAAAATCTCTCCTTTGCGGAGACACTGTATGCGCCGGAGGACCGGACATCGGAAACGCATCCGGATTTGAGAACGGAGGACAGGCCGGAGTGATTCCATCCACAATAGACGCCTGCATCAACGCCGCAGACGGATATTTCTGCTTTGACCTCTGTCACATAAGGATGTATAACTATTGGGACGCGTTCAAGAACGGATTCAACCAATACCTTGAAAAATTATAAATCATTCACAACCATATGAAAAAAACACTGATACTGATTGCCTCGGCAATATTAGCCTTGTCTTCATGTACGAAGGACGCCGTCACTTCGGAGTTCAGCCTTGACTCCGCATCGTCGGTGAACATCCCTTTCGAGGGCTTGACGACAGTGGTAACATTCACGACCAATACGGACTGGTGTACCAGCCTTTCAGACAAGGAATGGGCTGCGGTCTTCCCTACTTCCGGTTCTGCCGGAACACACAGCGTAAAGGTTTCATTCCTCAAGAACAAGACGGAGGACAGCCGTGAGCTCACCCTCACCTTCACAGCGGGCGACAAAACCGCCCAGGTTCTTTTCAACCAGCTGCCGGAAGGACAGCTTGCCCTGTCAACCGACAACCTTTACAATGTCACATACAAAGACACAGTCATCAACGCAAAAGTCCTGTCCAACGTAGAATACACCGTCACATGCGATGCCAACTGGATAACCCTCACACCGCCGACAAAGGGCGTTACTGAGAAGACCACCGTCATCAGCGTTTCGGAGAACACTTCCAGCGACCCACGCGAAGCAGTAGTTACATTCACCAGCGAGGATCAGGAACTCTCTTCATCCATCATCATCAAGCAGGAAGGATTCGTTCCTTACTTCACCTTCACCGGTGTGGATGACAGCGATGCACTTTACGTTGCAAAGGAAGGAGGAGACCAGACATTCTCCGTTTCCACCAACGTAGAGTACACTTACTCTAACGAATTCAGCTGGATTACCGTCAAGGACAACAAGGACGGCAGCTACACGCTTACAGCTACGGCCACCGACAAACTTGACACACGCGAAGGATACGTCAAGTTCTCGGTTCCTGCAATGGATAAGGACTTCTATGTTTACCTCTACCAGGACGGTAAGGCAGAGATTAAGTGGAGAACCGATTTCTTCTCAGAACTGGCCTGTGAGAATTCAAGTTACACATCTGTGATTGCAGGTGACTTCCTCATTGTAAGCAATGCCAACGGCCTGTTCGTATTCAACAAGGACACAGGAGAGTTTGTATCAAAGCTCAACCTCGGACTCACACCAAAGGGCATTACCAACGACGATGCCGGCAACATCGTTTACTTCACAGGCGGAGAATACGATCTTGAAGGCCTCGGAAATCAGACTCCTTTGAGCGTAGATTACATCACCCCTGCTGAACTTTTTTCCGCCACTCCAACGCCTAAGCATCTCATCTCATACAACAACGGATTCTACGGCTACGGCCTTGACAACATCAGGGTGACCGGAGACGTTTCCGACCAGGCTGTCATTACAATGATCAGCGCTGCCGGATGGGACGGAGGAACATTCATCGTTTACTGGGATACCAAGAAGACCACTACGGAATATACCGGATACAACAACATGACCTGGTCAAGCGCCATCTGGTCTTCACGCAGCGTTGTTGCCAAGGCCGCAGGAGCATCAACCCCTACCGGTTTCTTCTCTGCGGGATACGACGGAAACTACAACCTCCACTACACTCCGGACAACAACGACAACTGGGCACAGGTATTCGAGACAGGTTCATCATGGGCAGAGGGATACAATGCCATGGACATCAAGAAGTATGGCGATAAGACCTACCTCTCACTGCTCGGAATGACGTATTTCGGCAAGACCAACTGGGGTGACGACTCTGCTCCATACTCATACCTGCCGTCATATCTCTTCCTGCTTGACATTACCACGCCTTCAGCACCTGTTCAGGTATGCGAGACAGACGTAACTATGACTGAAGGCCTGTACATTTTCGGTTCCACAACAGACGTAAACCTTCAGATCGAGGGAAAGAATCTCGTTGCGTACGTTATTGATTCCGGCATTTCCGCCATCTACAAGATGGTATATCCTATGGAGTAATTTTATTAACTTTCCACTTTGGAAAACAACACGATATGACAGATAGAAGATCATTCTTAAAAACAGCGACAGCACTTGGCGCAGCGGTAGCAGCCAGCCCAATTCTGGGCGGCTGCTCAGCCAAGGCTGAAAAAAAGAATATTATCGAAACGGCTGAAACTCCCCTAATCGTTCCAAAAGGCCAGGGTCTCAAGATCACAGGTACCTTTCTCGATGAAATCTCACACGACATTCCTCACCAGAACTGGGGACTGAAAGAGTGGGACCAGGACTTCCAGCACATGAAAGCCATCGGCATAGACACCGTAATCATGATCAGAAGCGGCTACCGCAAATTCATGACATGGCCAAGCAAATACCTTCTTGGCAAGGGATGCTACATGCCTTCAGTGGACCTTCTCGATATGTTTCTCAGCCTCGCCGACAAATACGATATGAAATTCTATTTCGGCCTTTATGACAGCGGAAAATACTGGGACACCGGTGACATGTCATATGAGCTCGAAGCCAACAAATATGTCATAGAGGAAGTGTGGAACGCCTACGGCCACCACAAGAGTTTCCAGGGTTGGTACATCTCAACTGAAATCAGCCGCAAGACCAAAAACTGCATCGAGACCTTCCATGAGATGGGTAAGATGTGCAAGGACATTTCAAACGGTCTTCCGACATTTATCTCCCCTTGGATCGACGGAAAGAAAGCCATTATGGGAACCAACCTGAAGTCCAAGGAGGGTGTTTCAGTTAAACAGCATGAAGAAGAGTGGAACGAGATCTTCGACGGTATCCACGACGTGGTGAACGCCTGCGCATTCCAGGACGGCCACATAGATTACGACGAGCTCGACGCCTTCTTCTCAGTGAACAAGAAACTGGCGGACAAATACGGAATGCAGTGCTGGACCAACGCGGAAACATTCGACCGCGACATGCCTATCAACTTCCTTCCTATCAAGTTCGACAAACTGCGTATGAAACTGGAAGCGGCTGCCCGCTGCGGATATGACAAGGCCATAACCTTCGAGTTCTCCCATTTCATGAGTCCTCAGTCCGCATACCTCCAGGCCGGTCACCTGTACGACAGATATAAAGAATACTTCAACATTTAATACCGATGAGCAACAACAACTCCAATATCGGATACGTAGTATTCCTTGCCCTTGTGGCAGCCCTGGGCGGCATTCTGTTCGGATATGACACGGCCGTGATTTCCGGCACAACGTCTGACGTATCAGTCCAGTTCGGCCTTTCCGAGATGAGCAAAGGCTGGTATGTGGGATGCGCGCTTGTCGGCTCCATCATCGGCGTCGCATGCGCCGGTCTTCTCAGCGACTTCCTCGGACGCAAGAGGACCCTGCTGATTGCAGCGGTCCTGTTCAGCGCTTCGGCCATCGGATGCTGCTTCTGCTCCGGTTTTTCAGACCTGGTATTCTATCGCATCATAGGCGGAGTGGGAATCGGTATCGTAAGTATCGTCTCCCCTATGTACATCTCGGAGATATCTCCGGCTTCCATCCGCGGCACAATGGTGACCCTTTACCAGCTGGCCGTTACGATGGGTCTCCTTCTTGCCTACCTCGTCAACTACATCATCCTTTCAAACTCAGATTCTCTTTATGAGGCAAATCCTTTCGTACAGAGATTCTTCGGAAGCGAGATGTGGAGAGGAATGCTTGGCAGCGAGAGCTTCGTGACGGTCCTCTTCCTAGTCATCGTTTTCTTCATCCCGGAGAGTCCGAGATGGCTCATCGTCAAAGGTAAGGACAACGATGCCTTGAAGGTATTCCAGCGTCTCAAGTCAACGGCTGAAGGCGTTCAGGAAGAATATAACCTCACAAAGAGTTCAATTGCGGGAGAGATCAAAAGCGAGTGGAAAACCCTTCTTGAACCGGGTATCCGCAAGGCCGTCTTCTACGGCTCGGCCATTGCCATCCTCGGTCAGTTCATGGGCGTAAACGCCGTCCTCTACTACGGACCTGACATCTTTGCGGACGCAGGCCTCGCAAGCCAGGATTCATCGCTTTCAACCGTACTCGTAGGCCTTGTCAATATGATCACCACGGTCATCGCCGTCTTCATCATAGACAAGGTGGGACGCAAGACCCTTATCTGGTACGGAGTTACCAGCATGATATGCTGTCTCGTCCTGATTGGACTTTACTTCATTTTCGGAGCCGCCGCAGGCATCAGCCCTTATGTTCTGCTGTTCCTCTTCCTGGCCTACATTTTCAGCCAGGCCATTTCCATCAGCGCAGTCGTATTCGTCCTGCTCTCGGAGATGTATCCTAACAACGTACGCGGAATCGCAATGAGCATAGCAGGCCTCTCGCTCTGGGTAGGAACATACCTCATCGGTCAGTTCACACCTTGGTGCATGAGCAACCTTACCCCTGCGGGCACCTTCTTCCTCTTTGCATTCTGCTGCCTGCCATATATGTGGATCATGTGGAAGAAGATTCCGGAGACTACCGGAAAGAGCCTTGAAGAAATTGAAAAATTCTGGAAAGCCCAAAACTAATGAGCAAAAGAATAGCTTCTGTTGATGTGCTGCGCGGAATAGCCGTTGTTGGAATGGTATTCAGCGCAGCCATTGGCTATGCCTCCGGCCTTCCTGGATGGATGTTCCACTGCCAGGTTCCCCCGCCGGACTATATCTTCGATCCAACCGCATCAGGCATAACCTGGGTGGACATGGTCTTCCCTATGTTCATATTTGCCCTGGGCATTGCAATCCCGCTTTCGATGCGCCGTAAGATTGACAAGGGAGTGAATCCCGTGAATCTTTTCGGAATGACGCTCCAGCGCTGGGCCATCCTCGTTGCCTTCGGTATAGTCCTGGGCAATTCAGAACTTAAGCCGCTGATTTGGGCCGGCCTGTTCGCCGCCCTTGTGCGCACGGAATGGAAATGGCTCAACCTGGCCGGCTGGGGCCTCATAGCCCTGCTCCTCTCGATTCAGCACCACATCCTTGACATCCCGTTCGATTTCCGTCAGTACGATATAATTATCATTCTTCTGGCCCGCGTCGCCTTTGCAGGAGGCTTGATCTGGCTCCTCACACGCGACCTTCCATACGTCCGTCTTGCAATATGGCTGGCTGTCATAGGTCTCAAGATGGCCGGATTCGACTGGACCCAGTACCTGATAATTGCACTTCCGGCAACCTTTGTAGGAGATTTGCTCCTCACGGACGATTCCAGGATCAGATTCAGTAAAGGCGTACCTGCCTTCATTGCACTGGGTGCAGTCTTCATCCAACTGGTAGGAATGTACAACAGATTCGTTCTGGCAGACGGCATAGTTACGGCTCTGCTTGGAGCGCTCTGCTTCTGCCTTGACAGGAACAGGCTTGCCCTGGGAGGTTTTATCCTCCTTCTTCTGGGCATTGTCTTTGATCCGATTGACGGAGGCATTGCCAAGGATTACTGCAACCTGTCCTATCTTTTCCTTACCTGTGGACAGAGCGTCCTTTCCCTCTCCTTCCTGATGTGGCTTGAGACCAAGGTTGACCTCAACGGTTTCCTCCTCAGAAGCGGACAGAACCCTATGATTGCATACACGGTGGCATGGTTCATCATCTGCCCACTGCTTACAGTCTGCGGCGGAATGGAATATTTAAAAAATTTGTCTGAGGGCTCAGTATTTTTCGGAATTCTCCAGGGTGTAATCATCACCGGTCTCACAGTCTGTGCAACTAACCTTTGTACAAGACTGAAACTCTTCTGGAAAAGCTGACAAAAAAATTGAAAAAAAATCATTCCGGACGCATCAAGGTTTCTAAAAAATTTTAATTTTGTAAGGTTAAATCATTTTTTAGAATCTATGTGTGGAATTACAGGCATCTTCAACATCAAAGAACAAACGCCGGAGCTTAGAAACAAGGCTCTGGAGATGTCGAAGAAAATCCGCCATCGCGGACCGGATTGGAGCGGAATTTACACCGGTAAAACGGCCATTCTCGCTCACGAAAGACTTTCAATTGTAGACCCCCTCTCCGGAGGACAACCACTTATCTCCCCTGATGGAAAGCATATACTTGCCGTCAATGGGGAGATCTATAATCATAAGTCAATCCGAAATCAGTATGCCGGTAAGTACGCCTTCAAGACGGGTTCCGACTGTGAATCGATCCTCGCTCTGTATCAGGAGAAGGGCATCGATTTCCTCGATGATCTGAGCGGTATCTTCGCCTTCGCCCTCTATGACGAGGAGAAAGACCAGTACCTCATTGCACGTGACCCAATTGGCGTCATTCCTCTCTATATCGGAAAGGATTACAACGGAAAAGTCTATGTTTCCAGCGAGCTCAAGGGACTCGAGGGATTCTGCGATTTCTACGAGCCATTCCTTCCTGGTCACTACTATTTCAGCGGTGACGGCGCCTACGTCGACGCAAAGACATCCCTCAAAAGATGGTACAAGCGTGACTGGTTCGACTTCGATGCCGTAAAGGACAACGGAGCCTCATCAGAGGATATCCGAATGGGCCTTATGGACGCCGTCAAGCGCCAGCTTATGTCCGACGTGCCTTACGGAGTGCTTCTCTCCGGCGGTCTCGACTCTTCAGTGACGTCCGCAATCGCAATGCGTTACGCCAAGAAGAGAATCGAGGATGAAGGAAAGAAAGACGCATGGTGGCCTCAGCTCCACTCATTCGCGGTAGGTCTCAAGGGCGCACCGGACCTTGCAAAAGCCAAGGAAGTTGCAGACTTCATCGGCACTGTCCATCACGAGATCAACTACACCATCCAGGAAGGCCTTGACGCCATCAAGGATGTCATCTACTACATCGAGACTTATGACGTGACCACAGTCCGCGCAAGTACTCCTATGTACCTTCTCGCCCGTGTTATCAAGTCAATGGGTATCAAGATGGTCCTTTCAGGAGAAGGCGCCGATGAAATCTTCGGTGGTTACCTCTATTTCCACAAGGCTCCTGATGCGCGCGAATTTCACGAAGCGACAGTGCGCAAGATCGGCAAGCTCTACCTCTACGACTGCCTGCGCGCAAACAAGGCCCTCTCAGCCTGGGGTGTTGAAGGACGTGTTCCGTTCCTTGACAAGGAGTTCCTTGACATCGCCATGAGGACCAACCCTAAGGCAAAGATGTGCCCGGGCAAGGAAATCGAGAAGAAGATCGTACGAGAAGCCTTCCAGGACATGCTTCCTGAATCAGTGGCATGGCGCCAGAAGGAGCAGTTCAGCGACGGTGTTGGATACAGCTGGATTGATACCCTCAAGAAGATCACTTCAGAAGCCGTTTCAGACGAGCAGATGGCCCACGCAGCCGACCGCTTCCCTGTAAACCCTCCTATGAACAAGGAAGAGTACTACTACAGGTCAATCTTCGAGCAGCACTTCCCAAGCGCATCTGCGGCAAGAAGCGTTCCTCACGAGGCTTCAGTAGCCTGCTCAACGGCAACGGCCCTCAAATGGGATGCAGCCTGGGCAAACCTCAACGACCCTTCAGGACGTGCGGTTGCAGGCGTTCACGAACAGGCTTACAAAAAGGATTAACTTAAATGCTTTCCGTGGCAGAAACGGTAGCTGAGTCCTGACCCGCAAGGGCAAGGGTCTTCCATCGCAACGTGCGGAAATGCAAACGGCAACAAACTCTGCAGGTCAGAGTTATTAAAGCCTTCAGATACAGTGGGTTCCGGAAGTTTAAATTCCGGAGCCCATTCTTTTTCTTCAGAACGGAGGACCACCTTTAGAAGATTGGCCTCGTTTGGAGTGCGGCCCTTTAAAAGCCACTTTGGAAGGCTGTTGGAATAATCAGCCACCTTCTGCATATAAAGGCGGTATGTCTCAAAGTCGGCAATGCTGTCCTTGCGTCTGTTGACACAGTCCAGAAGAGCCTCCGTAGATTCATCGTTCATCACGCTCTGGGAATTCATCCAGATATCGTGTATCTCCCTGTTAAGGGCGTCTCCCTCATAGCCGAGTTCACGGAGCATCTCCACCACGGAGCGCCCCTGAGGCATATCCAGGCCGAATGAGAAGAACGGCGCACCCATTCCCGCTGCACGCTCTTCCTGAAGGGAGTACTTCTTGAATTCCGGGATGGAATCCCCTACTATATCTTCCCTATCTTTGAAAATGTCCAGAGGCTCGGCAACGCATGGCGAAGCCATATACCGGCCGTATTTCTCGTCATCGTACAGGCAAAGCCCGACAATCGGCATTGACGCCACCGTCTCTATGAACTCGTTGTGGTCAGGCTTGTACATCTCGGAGAAATGATTCCACATCAGTTCCACGAAATCCAGATATGGAAGCACCCCGTATATGTTCATGATACCAAGGGCAACCTGCTCCAACTCAAAGCGTCCTGACTTTTCACCTTCAAGGATGGCATTGTCCACGTGTGGCGCAACTATGTCATATACTTCCCGGGACAGTTTAAGCTTATGGAAATTCATTTCCTCCATATCAACCGTAATCAGGTTGACAGTCTCCAGTACCGTAGGATAATCTGCCAGTTCGAGATACATCCACTTCTCCGGCCCGTTGTCCACGAGTTTCTTCAGGAGACGGAGATCCCTCTCAAGCATCCTGCCCATCCACCGGCGCGGATTGTCCACTATGAAGGCCGACAGGTTGTCCACCAGTTCCGCCTTGGTACGGCAACGAAGGTCCTTGGCCCCGAAGAATGACTTGATATCCTCGAGGTCAGCACGCTTGAATGCGCCCAAAGCCTTATTTATTGATGTCTGTGACAATGTTTAATCTTTTTATACCACTTCTTGAAGCTCTCCCATCTCTCGAACCTGGCAAGATAGACACTGGTCTCTGAATAGGTTTCATCCTCATCCCATCCTCTTGCCTTTGCATATTCCCTGATCAGCGTCTCAAACAGGTCTTTTCTGTGGGAGACCCTGCGGAGTTCAACAAGGCACTCCTTTCTGGAAAGTGACCCGCGGAACCTGCATCTGTTTGTATCGATGATGGAGAAAGCCCATCCGTCGCCTTCCGGCCTGAACATGATGTTTGTCAGGTTCAAATCTCCGTGCAGGACGCCCTTTTCGTGAATTTCAGCCATGAATCCGGCCACGGCTGCGGCCAGTTTCCTGTCAAATACTTCCGGAAGGGTAAGGGTGTCATATACGCACGGATCAAGCGTCTGCTCACAGATGAAATAACCGTAGGAGAAAAGGGGCCCCTCACCTGTATCCACATAAGCAACCGCCTTAGGAGTTGGGATACCCATTTCCTGCAGCCTTGAAGCATACAGGAAGGCTCTCTTTGATTTCGGGAGACGGATGTAGGTGTACACAAACCTCTGGAAGAAATTAGGCTTGCGATAACGCTTTACCACCCAGTTTCCCCACTGCGTTTCAAATACCTTGAGAACATTCCTTCTCTGATCTATAACCCTGCCCTGGGACGGGTCCTGGAATGTCTGCGGCATCCTTTCTATATACTCCCTTGCACCCTCGAATTCGGATGCTATTACAATCTCTTTCATAATAATTTGGCAAAGATGCGAATAATTTACGAACTTCGCACCCATTTTAAAAATTCAGTTATGGCAACACCTCAAGGACAGAAGTTCACGGTAAAGGAGAATTCACCCCTTCTGAAATATCTATTCGGTCTTTTCCCGGACAGAAGCAAGACCTCTGTAAAGGCCCTTCTTTCGAACGGCCAGATCAGCATTAACGGAGAAGTAAAGACCGCTTTCGACCAGCCTCTCTGGGAGGGCGACAAGATTGTCATCCTTCCTAAAGGTGTATCCATGACACGTGAAATCGATGAGCAGGCCAAGGACGAACTCAGGCGCAAGGGCGTGGAACTTCTCTATGAAGACGACAGCATTCTGGTTGTCAACAAGCGAAGCGGACTCTCCACGATTGCTCCAAAAACAACGTCCACAGGCCCGGATACCAACTCAAAGGGAGGCAAGGCCAAGCTCAACGCAGGCCGCAAGGAGGACACCGTCTATTCCCTCCTTACAGACTACGTAAAGGTGACCGCAAGGGCTGCCCGCAAAAACCTCCACGTCAAGCAGGACGGTCCTGCCAGGGTCTGGATCGTGCACAGAATTGACAAGGGCACGTCAGGCATCCTTGTCTTCGCCAAGACTGAATCCGTCAAGAGCATCCTCCAGAACCACTGGGACAACATCATCGCCGAAAGGCGGTACGTGGCCATCCTCGAAGGTGAACTCAAGCCTGCCTTCGGAAAGATTCAAAGCTACCTCTACGAGAGCCCGAAATCATTCAAGGTCCACTCCGTTGACAACGACTTCGGCGGCAAGGCCCAGCTGGCCATCACACACTACAAGACAGATAACGCCTTCCCTTCTCCTATGCACGGCCCGGTACGCAGATTCTCCCTGGTCGAGTTCAACCTTGAGACCGGCAGGAAGAACCAGATACGCGTCCACGCCGCTGACAAAGGCTGCCCTATCGCCGGCGATTCAAAGTACGGCGCCGAGAGCAATCCATTGAAGCGACTCGCCCTCCACGCCAAGACCCTCGTATTCCGCCACCCTGTCACTGGAGAGCAACTTAGATTCGACAGCAAGCTTCCTGATTCATTCACAGCCTTCATTTCCGCATGCACAGGCAAAAAGGCTGAAAAATAGAACGATATAACAATCTAGTTACATATATTAACACGATTGTTACAAAGAAAAAGTATTAAAAAGACGCATTTTTAAGGCACATTTTTAGAGAAAAGCCTTGCAGAGAAAGAAAAAAGTGCTACCTTTGCAATCCCGACGAACAAACGGGATACCACAAATAAAATGGTGCTGTAGCTCAGGTGGTAGAGCAATGGACTGAAAATCCATGTGTCGCCGGTTCAACTCCTGCCAGCACCAC
>CADBMK010000128.1 GCA_902795785.1 uncultured Bacteroidia bacterium
ACCTCGCCTATATCCTTGCCGCCCACTCGGACATAAAGGGCCTCCTGACGGAGCCTTGTACCATGGCAGGCATGGCAGGTTGTCCTTCCGGAGAACCTGCTGAGCATATATTTGAACTGAATCTTGTACCTGTTGGACTCGACCCATTCAAAGAATTCATTGATTCCCGGGAAGGTGGTTGAATCTCCATCCACGGAGCGGCTGTCCCAGATAAGGTCCTTTACCTTCTGCGAGAGCTGGGCGTAAGGCTCGAAGATAGGAATGCCGTACTTCTCGGCACAATTGATAAGCTGGTCCCTGAACCAACCCATCTTCTCTCCCCTCCAGCAGGCGATGGCCCCGTCATAGATGCTCTTTGACTTGTCCGGGACCACAAGATCCTCGCTTACTCCGATGATCTTTCCAAGTCCGCCGCACACCGGACAGGCGCCGAGCGGATTGTTGAAGCTGAAGAGATACTCATCGGGTTCACGGAATGTCATTCCGTCACATTCAAGCCTTGTGGAGAATCTCTCCACAACGCTGCCTGCAACAAGCACCCTTCCGTCACCCTCGTGAAAAGCTGTCTCGATTGAAGCCAGAAGACGGGTCTTCCAGTCTCCGTACTCCTGTTCGGAAAGGGATGAGATTTCCTTAGGCACCCTTACACGATCTATAAGGAGATAGACATCCTCCGGATAGTCTCCGTCCTTCTGCATCATATCCTCGATCCTGACAGGACCGTCCGCATAAAGACGGGTAAAGCCCTTCTGCTTAAGGTCCAGCATCATCTCCACCTTGTCATTCCGGTCCTTCCAGTCTATTTCGGAAAGAAGGTAAACGGTTTCGCCGCTGCGGGCCTCGATATATGAAACGACATCGCCTACGGTATGGGCCTTCACTTCCCTGCCGCTGACCGGCGAGAAAGTATGCCCTATCCTGGCAAATATAATCCTGAGATAATCGTAGATTTCAGTTGTGGTGGCTACTGTTGAGCGGGGATTCTTTGTATTGACCTTCTGCTCGATTGCTACGGCAGGAGGGATTCCCTCTATCAAGTCCACATCGGGCTTGGACATCCTGCCCAGGAACTGCCTGGCATAAGAAGAGAGACTCTCGGCAAAACGCCTCTGTCCCTCGGCATAGAGAGTATCGAAAGCAAGGGAGGACTTACCGGAGCCTGAAACGCCGGTAATGACGATGAATTTTCCGCGTGGAATCTCCAGCGTAATATTTTTAAGGTTGTTGACCCTGGCTCCTTTTATGAGAATGTTTCCCTTGTCTGTCATCTGCAATCCGCACCTGAGGTGCAGGACGCAAATTTACGAATTATTCAGCGAAATAACTTTATCGCAGAACCGCTTTGCGTCATAGATGTCGTGTGAAGAGAAGAGCACGGGGATATTGCGCTCGCGGGCAATCTTTGCAAGGGTTTCAAAGACCGCTATCCTTCCGGGAACATCCAGGAAGACAGTCGGCTCGTCCAGAAGGAGGGCTGACGCTCCCCTGCGTGATATAGCCGCGGCAATGCATCCCTTGCGGAATTCTCCGTCGGAGAGACTGCTGATATCCCTTTCCTTAAGGTCCAGGATTCCAATCATACCAAGGGCCTGCTCCAACGCTGCATCAACGCCGGAGCCTCCCCTGCCCAGCCTGTCCACCTCGGTGAACATACCGGTCCTGGCAAAATCCATAAGAGTAAAGCCCTTCACCTTGGGAACGTTGGTCGGAAGCATCACCCTCGTAGGATCCTCCTTTGCAAGGGCGCGCAGAAGAGTTGACTTTCCCGACCCGTTCGGTCCCTCCAGAAGCACAAGTTCACCGTCAGCAATCTCGAAACTGAGTCCCGAAATCACCGTCTTTGCACCATAGGCAAGAGTAAGATTCTTAACTTCTATCATATCCGTTTAGAAAGGAGGATGCTGATTACTATCGGCACTCCGAGCACCGCAACGACACTGCCCACCGGAAGAGGGAACGGCCCCAGTTGGGACACAATGTCAGCAAGCAGATAGAATGACGCGCCAATCAGAGCTGATGCCGGAAGTACGAATCTGTGCACAGACGTTCCAAGAAGCATCCTTGAAATATGAGGCGCCACAATGCCCACAAACCCCACAGGACCGCACAGCGATGTAACCGCCGCCGTGGCCACGCAGCAAACTGACAGTCCCCACAGGGTGATACGGCGCGGAGATGCTCCGGAAAGCGATGCAAACTCGTCCCCGAAAAGCATGATATCCAGTCCCTTGGACCCCGAAATGGCTGATACTGCCACCAGTACGGCCGTCGCAAGCAGTACCAGGGCTCCCGTCATTGAAGAGGAAGCAAAGCTGCCGACGGTCCAGTTGTAGAAAATGCGGAGAGATTCGTGGGAAGACAAATAGCCGAGAAGCGATGTAGCCGCTCCGAGAATATATCCCAGAAGGACTCCGAAAATAAGGACGGTGGAAGCGTTCCTGAAACGCGCCGCCACCATCATGACCAAAAGGGCTGTTATGACCGCTCCCATAAGTGCGCCTAAGAATACGGAACCGGCCGCGCCGGACACCATAGTAACGATGGCTGCACCAAGGGCCGAGCCAGAACTTACGCCCATAATATGAGGATCCGCAAGAGGATTGCGGAAAATGCTCTGCATCTGGGCTCCTGCCGTAGCAAGGGCCGATCCGGCAGCGAGGGCACAGATAGCCCGAGGCAGCCTTAAATGCAAAACAACGGGAGAATTGAAGAAATCTCCCAATGAAATACTGAGTTCTCCCACAAAGAGATCAATAACAAAAGTCAGCAGCACACAAAATGCGGCTGCTGACAATACCGTTATTTTCCTTGCGGAATTCATGTTCTATTACTGTTCGTCCGGCTGATCGTTACCGCCCTGAGGTCCCTGCGGACCCTGAGGGCCTGCCTGTGGGCCGCCCTGCTGAGCGCCGCCCATAGCCTGGTAAAGTTCACCCATAATCTTGTTCACTTCCTCAGTGTACTTGTCGATGTCGGCAACGTTCTGAGCCTTGACGGCCTCCTTGAGGGAAGCAAGAGGAGCCTCGATGGCTGACTTCTTGTCTGCTGGAATCTTGTCACCGTTTTCCTTGAGGAACTTCTCCACCTGGAAGGCAAGTGAATCACCGTTGTTTACCTTGTCAACTTTCTCCTTGGCTGCCTGGTCTGCGGCCTCGTTAGCCTTGGCCTCGTCACGCATCCTCTGGATTTCATCCTCTGAAAGTCCTGAAGAAGCCTCGATACGGATGTTCTGCTCCTTGCCAGTAGCCTTGTCCTTTGCAGAGACATTGAGGATACCGTTGGCATCGATATCGAAGGTTACCTCAATCTGAGGGATTCCTCTTGGAGCAGGAGCGATACCGTCAAGATGGAAGATACCGATCTGCTTGTTATCCTTTGCCATAGGACGCTCGCCCTGGAGGACACGGATCTCAACTGAAGGCTGGTTGTCGGCTGCCGTTGAGAATACCTGGCTCTTACGGCTAGGAATTGTAGTATTGGATTCGATGAGCTTTGTCATCACGCCACCGAGAGTCTCGATACCGAGTGAAAGCGGAGTAACATCGAGAAGAAGGACATCCTTCACGTCACCTGCGAGGACACCACCCTGGATTGAAGCTCCGATAGCTACGACCTCATCAGGGTTGACGCTCTTGTTAGGTTCCTTACCGAAGAAGTTCTTGACAATCTCCTGAATCTTAGGGATACGTGTAGAACCGCCGACGAGGAGGACTTCATCAATATCAGATGTAGAAAGATGAGCGTCTGCAAGCGCCTGCTGGCAAGGCTTGATGGTTGCCTGGAAGAGGTTGTCACAGATCTGCTCGAACTTAGACCTTGTAAGGGTCTTTACAAGATGCTTTGGAATACCGTCAACCGGCATGATGTAAGGGAGGTTGATCTCCGCAGAGTTCTGGTTAGAAAGCTCGATCTTGGCCTTCTCTGCAGCCTCCTTAAGTCTCTGGAGGGCCATAGGGTCCTTACGCAGGTCGATACCGCCGTTCTCTGCGGCAAACTCGTCTGCAAGCCAGTTGATGACAGCCTGATCGAAGTCGTCACCACCAAGGTGGGTATCACCGTTTGTTGACTTAACCTCAAATACACCGCCACCGAGTTCAAGAATTGAAATATCGAATGTACCACCACCAAGGTCATACACGGCAACCTTCATATCCTTATTCTTCTTGTCAAGGCCGTATGCAAGGGCTGCTGCGGTA
>CADBMK010000129.1 GCA_902795785.1 uncultured Bacteroidia bacterium
CGTGAAGGAACCGGAAGGCTCAGCCTTGGAAAGGCCAAACTTCCCGTGGCAGGAAAGACAGGAACCGCCAGGGTTGTACTGGAAAACGGAAAGTTCTTCGACGAACAGGGCCGCTTCATCAATCAGGGAACCTTCGTGGGATTCTTCCCTTACGATACGGCCGGAGACCATGCCAAATACTCCATCATCGTGACGATGTACTCCGAACTCAGTCACCGCTCCCTCTACGGAGCCTCAGGGCCTGCCGGAGCAATCAGGGAAATCGTGGACGAGATCTACGGCCTCCAGAGTGAATGGTCAAAGGAGCGCGGAGACACAACCATCGTCAGAAGGGGAAGCATCCCTAACATGGGCAAGAAACCTAAGATGCCTCAGATTGACACCACTTCCACAACGACAATTCCGGACGTCAGGGGTCTCGGCCTCAGGGACGCCATCGCAATAATAGAGAACAGTGGGCTCAGATGCTCTTTCAGCGGAGTGGGCCACGTAAAAACCCAGTCGCCGTCTCCGGACCAGATGACAAAGAAGGGAACGACGATAACTGTAGTGCTTAAATAAGATGAAACTATCAGAGATTATTACAGGCTGCGGAGTCATCAGCACGGGCGCTGACGGAAAGAGGGAAATCACTTCCATCTGCAGTGATTCGCGCAAGGTTACCGAAGGCAGCCTCTTCATAGCCGTCAAGGGTTATGCCAGTGACGGTCACAACTATATCGCCCAGGCCGTGGCGAGCGGCGCCAGGGCCATCGTCTTCGAGGACAGGGCCGCTGCGATGAAACAGCTCGAAGGAGTTGACCTCGGCAACATCGACCTTGTGGAGGTGGGCAATTCACGCCACGCCGTTGCCATCATAGCCGACAACTTCTACGACCATCCTTCATCGAAGATGACCCTCGTGGGAATCACCGGAACAAACGGAAAGACCACTACCGTAACCCTCCTTTACAACCTCTTCATGGGTCTGGGTTACAACTGCGGTCTTCTTTCAACAATAGCCAATTACGTAGGAAAGAAGCGTTCAGAGACGGCCAACACCACGGCCGACCCTATCACCATCAACTCCCTGATGGCTGAAATGGTGAACGCAGGATGCGCTTACTGCTTCATGGAGGTAAGTTCCATCGGAGTGGAACAGGAAAGGGTTGCCGGCCTCAGATTCAAGGCAGGAATATTCTCTAACCTCACCCACGACCATCTGGACTACCACAAGACATTTGCTGAGTACCTGCGCTGCAAGAAGCTGTTCTTCGACAGTCTTCCTGAAGACGCCTTCGCCATCACCAACATCGATGACAGGAACGGACTTGTGATGGTTCAGAACACAAAGGCCAAAGTGGTCACCTACTCCCTCAAGAGCATTGCGGACCACAATGCAAAGGTAATCGAGGAAAGCTTCGACGGAATGATGCTGAAAATCGACGGCCAGGAAGTGTGGACCAAGCTCATCGGACAGCACAACGCCTACAACCTCCTTGCAATCTACACCGCCGCCATCTGCTGCGGAGCCCAGAAAGAGGAGGCCCTCATAGCCCTCAGCAAACTCGAATCAGCCCCGGGAAGACTCGAGACCCTGCGCGGTCCAAAGGGCATCAGCGTAGTCATCGACTATGCCCATACTCCAGACGCTATGGAGAACGTACTCAAGACGCTCCGGGACATCGAGCCTGAGAAAGAACTCATCTGCCTCTTCGGATGCGGAGGAGACCGTGACAAGACAAAAAGGCCTGAAATGGCGGCGATAGCCGAAAAGATGGCCGACAGAATAATCGTAACCTCTGACAACAGCCGCACCGAGAAGACAGAGGACATCCTGGAAGACATCAAGGCGGGATTCTCAAAGGACGGCCTCAGAAAGTCAGTCTTTATCGGAGACCGCAAGGAAGCCATCAGGTCTGCGATAATGTTTGCCCCGGAAGGAGCCACAATCCTCCTGGCCGGCAAAGGTCACGAGACATACCAGATAATAGGAACAGAAAAAAGGCACTTCGACGAGAGAGAAATCGTGGGCGAAGTGTTTGATTCAATGAAATAGAATATGCTGTATAACTTATTCCACTATCTTTATTCACAGGGCATCGACTTTCCTGGCATCCAGCTGATGGAATTCATCTCCTTCAGGGCGATGATGGCAAGCGTAACCGGACTTCTTATGTCCCTTTTCGCCGGAAACAAGCTCATTAAGGTGCTCCAGAGGCATCAGATCGGCGAGACTATCCGCAACCTCGGCCTCGAGGGTCAGATGTCAAAGAAAGGCACCCCTACCATGGGCGGAGTCATCATCATCGTATCCGTCCTCACCGGAGTCCTCCTCTTCTGCGACCTCGGAAACATCTATACCCAGCTTCTCATCCTCACCACAATCTGGTGCGGAGCCATTGGCTTCTCGGACGACTACATCAAAGTTTACAAGCATAACAAGGAAGGAATGAGCGAAAAAGGCAAGCTCATCCTCCAGCTTGGCCTTGGACTCATCGTAGCCTGGGCCATCTGCACAAGCCCTAACGTCAACACACACAACCTCATAACCACAATCCCGTTCGTTAAGAACCACGAGTTCGATTACTCATGGCTCAGCGTATTCTCAGGCCAGGCAGGCGTGTACTGCACCTGGACCATCTATGTGATTATGATTGTGCTTGTCGTTATGGCATGTTCTAACGGAACCAACCTCACGGACGGTCTTGACGGTCTCGCGGCCGGCACATCCGCAATCGTAGGCCTGGTCATGGGAATCCTTGCGTGGGTCAGCTCAAACAAGGTTACCTCAGACTACCTCAACATTATGTTCGTTCCGGGAGCCGGTGACGTGGCTGTCTTTATGATAGCGTTCGCAGGAGCCCTGCTCGGATTCCTCTGGTACAACTCCTTCCCTGCCCAGGTATTCATGGGCGACACCGGAAGCCTTACCATCGGAGGAATCATCGGAGTCAGCGCCATCCTCATCAGAAAGGAACTCCTTCTTCCGGTCCTTTGCGGAATCTTCCTTATGGAGAGCCTTTCAGTCATTATCCAGAGAGTATACTTCAAATATACAAAGCACAAGTACGGAGAAGGAAGGAGAGTGTTCAAGATGGCTCCACTTCACCACCACTATCAGAAGGAAGGCATTCCCGCCCTCATAGACAAGCCACGTATGGCCATCCCTGAGGC
>CADBMK010000130.1 GCA_902795785.1 uncultured Bacteroidia bacterium
AATGAACGGTATTTGAAGTCTGCGGAAGCGTCCATTGATCCGGCGCATCCGATATAGATCTCACCTGCTGTCTCAGAGTCCAGATTGAGAAGGAGGTCACCCTTGAGGAGTTTCTCCTCAAGACCGTATGCTCCTGTCATTCCGGTTTCCTCATCATAGGTAAAGAGAGCCTCGAGAGGTCCGTGCTGAAGGGTATCGTCCTCCAGGGCCGCAAGGGCCAACGCAACGCCCACTCCGTCGTCAGCGCCGAGGGTGGTTCCGGTTGCGCCTACCCAGTCTCCGAGAATCTGAGTCTTGATAGGATCCTTGAGGAAGTCGTGCTTTGTCTGGGCAGTCTTCTGCGGAACCATATCCATATGGGCCTGCATAATGACGCCAACCTTTTTCTCGAAGCCCTTTGTAGCAGGCTTTCTGATGATAATGTTGCCGGATTTATCCTTGATGGTCTCAAGTCCGTGCTTTACACCCCAGTTATAAAGATACTCCTTGGCCATATCCTCGTGCTTTGACGGACGGGGAATCTGGGTGAGGCCGTAGAAGTTTTCCCAAACGATTTTTGGGTTAAGGTCTCTGATAGTCATAATTATGCTGATTATTTTGAATTAACCATGAATGTAGCTTCCTTGCCGAGCTGATAGACAGGAACCCTGTCCCGGAGGATGACGTTCCTTCCGTCAGAAAGCTTCACCTCGCAGATGGCAGGAATCCTGTAAACGGCAGGCTGGCCCTTGGCAGCCGCTGCAGGAGCGGCGTCGGCTACAGGCTGAGGCTTCAGTTCCAGGATATATGGCTTGCCCTCGATGCTGTCGGCGGAAACAAGGCCGTCATTGTCTGAGAGGCGGAAAGCCAGGTAAACCTGCTTGGCGTTATCCGCAGAAGGGATAATGTCAAATGTCATTGACTGCATCTGACTCTCGGTATAGCCCACGAAGAGCGACATATACTCCTTTTCCAGCCTTGAGATTTCTTCGATGGCGGCGGCCATGGCCTCTCCGCTGTATGTGGCGTCAGTGTCTCCGGTAACGATCTGCACCCTCTTCTTCCTGAGGGTGAAAATCATATCGGCAGCCTCCTGGGCCTTCTTGTCCAGGGACTTCTCCACTACCATATCCTGCTGGATGGCAACCTTTGTATAGGAATCCTCGTTCTTGATGGTCCTGTAGAGGGTTGCAGCCTCGCTGGTAAAGTTGGAGCCCACTCCCTTGTCAGAGAAATCTCCGCTCTTCTTTGCCGGGAAGCGCCATACGGTCTCACTGCCGAAATTGGCTTCTCCCGTAGAGATCAGGCCCTGGGTAGAGAGGGCGAGGAAGTCGGGAGTCTTGCTTGCGTTGAAAACGAACCTCTTGGTCTGGTCCGCCTCCACATAAGGAGTCATCTTCACGGATACTATCTGGAAAGACGACCTGTCCTCGAGGGCGGCGTCAACGCCGAGATACTTCTTTGCGAATTTGGCATAAGGTCCTGCAAACGTCTTGGTCTGCATGGCATCGACCTCGAAAGAAAGCGAGGTCTGAGGAAGCGCGTAAGTGGTCTGTGCGAATGCCGGCGCAGAAAGTACGGCCGCAAACGCGATGGCAAAAAATCTCTTAATCATTGTTTTTCCATCTCTTATGTGTCCAGTTGTAATTCCAAGGCTGGGCTTCAATCCTCAGCTGGAGTTTCTCATAGAACACGTTCATTATTTCTTCCGGAGTATACGGCGACGCATCGTCGCAAATCTTTTCGAATTCTATTTCATATCCGCCGTCGGGACGGAGGTTCATGAACATCTCAACAACGCCCCAGCCGAACTTGTGCGCAAGCTGGGCGCCGCCCGTCATGGTGATGGTCTTCTGATGCATGAAATCCTTCACGTGATGGACGGAGGCTCCCGCATAAGGGCTCTGGTCAGTAGGGAAAACGTAGAACTTCTTCTTTCCCTGATTCCTGACAGCCTCACGGATAACGGCCTTGGACTCTATGTATCCCGTGTAGTCCTTCCCTGCCACCGATGTCCTGATGGACGCAAACACGTCGTTCCAGGTCTTGCTGCTAAGTTCCTTGTATACCACGTAGGAATCGGGATAGCTCATCGGGAACGGCCTGTCCGTGTAATTGCCGCAGAAGAATCCGCCGATAAGTTCCCAGTTGCCGAAGTGAGAGTTCATAAGAAGCACGCTCTTGCAATTCTGGAAGGCCTCAATCATCACCTCAGGATTCTTCATCTGAAGAAGGCGGCTCCTGCGGAAACGCTCCGCATCCGAGGCGCCGAACCAGATTGCCTCGACAATAAGCCTGGCAAGATGGTCATAGGATTTTTTGACGATATCTGTAATCTCGTTGTATTTGGCCTGAGGGAAAGATCTGGAAACGTTGATCATGACTACGCTGCGGCGATAGCGGACGACATCCCTCAGGATGAAGGCAATCACCTTGGCGCACGCGTAATGGAATTTCAGGGGCAGGCGTCCGAGCACCTTAAGAACCCCTCTGATCAATATGTAACCGAGTTTCATACGAAATACAAATATATCATTTTTTGTTATCTTTGTCAAAATGTGCCCCAAAGCACCGAATTACGCTTATTTCAAACACAAAATCAATATGTTCAAAAACCATCCAAAGGGATTGCTTGCAGCAGCCCTGAGCAACATGGGCGAGCGCTTCGGCTACTACATCATGAACGCCGTGCTCGTTCTCTTCCTTACTTCAAAGTTTGGAATTCCTGATGAGAAGAGCGCGCTCATCTATTCATTCTTCTATTTTGGAATCTATGTCCTGAGCCTTGTCGGCGGTATCATCGCCGACCACACACAGAATTACAAGGGCACAATCCAGGCCGGTCTCATGACCATGGCACTCGGTTACGTCTGCCTGGCAATTCCTATCACCGCCACAGCGATGAACCAGGGATGGCTTCTGCCTTTCACCTGTCTGGCCCTCTTTATGATTGCCTTCGGTAACGGTCTGTTCAAGGGCAACCTCCAGGCAATGGTAGGTCAGCTTTACGACAACTTCGAGGCCGAGGAGGCAAAGAAAGGCCCTGAAGCCGCAAAGGCAGCCCAGGGCAAGCGTGACTCAGGTTTCCAGATTTTCTACGTATTCATCAACATCGGCGGTCTCGTGGCTCCGTTCATCGCTCCTCTGCTGAGAAGCTGGTGGCTCAAGGCCCACGATTTCATCTATAACGCCAGCCTTCCTGCCCTCTGCCATCAGTACATCGCCAATCCTTCGGCAATGAGCGCTGAGCAGATGCAGAACCTCGAGGACCTTGCTTCCGCATCTATCGTAAGCGGAGCTCCGGTTTCAGACATGGGCGTTTTTGCAGCCGACTATCTCAAGATTTTCAACGAGGGTATCCACTATTCATTCTTCGCTTCAGTGGCAGCAATGCTTCTGTCCCTTGTAATCTTCATGGCCACCAAGAAGATTCTCCCTACTCCTGCAAAGAAGGAAGCAGCGGCAGTTGCCGACTATACGGCAGAAGAGAAGATTGCAATGGCCAAGGAAATCAAGCAGAGGATGTACGCCCTGTTTGCAGTTCTCGGAATCTGCATCTTCTTCTGGCTGAGTTTCCACCAGAACGGACAGAGCCTCTCGTTCTTTGCACGTGACTTCGTCAATACAAGCAAGATTGCTCCAGAGGTATGGCAGGCAGTGAATCCGTTCTTCGTGATTGTCCTCACTCCTGTAATCATGGCCATCTTCGGAGCCCTCAGCAAAAAGGGCAAGGAGGTTTCGACTCCAAGGAAGATTGCCATCGGTATGGGTATCACCGGACTCGCCTACCTGTTCCTCATGGGTCTTTCAATCTCAGCCGGATATCCTTCAGGTACAGACTTCCGTGCAATGCCGGTTGCTACTGCAGAAGCAATGAAGGTAGGACCTTGGGCCCTCATCCTCACTTACTTCTTCCTTACAGTGGCCGAGCTCTTCATCTCCCCTCTCGGACTTTCGTTCGTATCCAAGGTGGCTCCTAAGAACCTTCAGGGTCTCTGCCAGGGTCTCTGGCTCGGTGCAACAGCCCTGGGAAACCTCTTCATCTTCGTAGGACCGATCATGTACAACGCTTGGCCGATCTGGAAGTGCTGGGCAGTATTCCTTGCAATCTGTCTCGTAGCCATGAGCGTAATGCTCGGTATGGTTACCTGGCTCGAGAAGATTACAAAGAACTAAAAGACAAATATCAGATTTTAAGGTCGTCCTCCCGGATCCAGCCTAATCTGCGTGAAACCTCTCCGAGCAGAGCGCAGACGACTGCCGGGAGGACGAAGCATATAAGGACGAGTCCGAACCAGTCGAAGGCAGTCGGATCTGTCCATCCGGTCCATACGCCGATAGGTCCGCACAGGCCGCAGGTTCCCATACCGGAATTGACGGCGGCGCCGTTCATCTCAAGGTGGAAGACGCAGGTGGCGATAGGACCCGTTATCATACTGGTCACAATAGGAGCAATCCAGACCTTTGGGTTCCTGAGGATATTTCCCATCTGGAGCATACTGGTGCCAAGGCCCTGGGATACAAGGCCGCCCCAGCGGTTCTCCCTGAAACTCATTACCGCAAATCCAATCATCTGGGCGCAGCAGCCCGCAACCGCAGCTCCTCCGGCAAGACCGGTAAGCCCAAGTCCGGCGCAGATTGCAGCCGACGATATAGGCAGGGTAAGGGCGATGCCGACGATTGCGGAAACCAGGATTCCCATCACGAACGGCTGACGTTCGGTTGCCCACATAATCAGGTTACCCACCCAGCTTGCAGCATGGCCCACCGGGGCCGCTATGATACTTGCCACGATGACTCCTGAAAGGAGGGTGACTATCGGGGTGACCAGGATATCCACCTTAGTCTCCTTCGACACCATCTTTCCGCACTCAGATGCGATGATGGCCACGATGTACACGGCAAAAGGTCCGCCGGCGCCGCCGAGGATATTGGTGGCATAGCCCACAGGAACGAGGGTAAAGAGCACCATTCCTCCGGCGTGGAGGGCGAATCCTATGGCAACAGCCATTGCAGGGCCTGCCATTGCGGAAGCCAGGCCGCCGATTGTAAAGCCCTTCTCACCGATGGTTACAACGGACTTGGTAAGGAAGCCGATTCCAAGCTGGGCGCCGAGAGTATTGAGGATAGTTCCGATTAGAAGCGTACAAAAAAGACCTTGTGCCATTGCGGACATGGCATCTACTCCATATCGCTGCAATGACACAACTACGTCTTTACGCTTCAGAAAATTTCCGAATGCGTTCATATTTTTACTTGCTGGTTACTCCAGTCTCGTCAATGAAATTCCTGAGGCCGGTACCGTCGTCGATGCTGCAGATGAGGTCAGTAAGGACCGCAACGTTGGCTGCGCCGGTAAGGTTTACGATATTCTTTGCGCTTTCCTTTACGCAGTAGTCACCTGCAAGGCCGCAGACATCGATCTGGTCAGCATTGGTGAGCCACTTGTAGATAGTAGAATTCTCGTCGAGATTCTCGAATGCGCCATACTGCTCCTTGTCCTGCTCAGTTCCCTTGAGGAAGAGCTGGACCTTCATAGGGCCCTCGGCAAGGATAGGCTTGAAATCATCTGCAAGACCTGCACCCTCAGTATACTGAACACAGTGCGCCGGCCAGATACCGCCGTTATCCTTGAATGAGCAGTGGTTTCCAGGATGCCAGTCAAGCGTGAAGATTACGCCGTCGTAAGACTTCGCAGCCTTAGCAATCTTTGCGGTAATCTTTTCTCCGCCAGGCACATAAAGGGAACCGTTTGGATCGAAGAAGTCCTTCTGTACGTCAACTACGACAAGGACCTTTGCCCTGTAATAAAGAGAATCGTTCTGTTCCTTTGTAAGGGTCTGGGTCTCGGCAGCAGCGGCCTCAGCCTGCTTAGGCTGATTGTTGCAGCAAGACCAGGCTGCAATAATGATTGCAGCAAGCACTACTAATTTCTTCATTCTATATATAATCTTATTTGAGATTTTTAAGGCAGTCGGCAACGTTCTTCTCCATCTGCTCGGCTGAATAGTCGACGCGGTTGAACTTGTCACCGGTAATATGCTCGTAAAGCTCAACATACCTGTCGGTAATGCCTGAAACAACTTCAGGAGTCATATCCGGAACCTTCTGTCCGGTCTGTCCCTGGAAGCCGTTTGCCATGAGCCACTCACGTACGAACTCCTTTGAGAGCTGCTTCTGGTGCTCGCCCTTTGCAAGGCGCTCCTCGTAACCGTCAGCATAGAAATATCTTGATGAGTCAGGTGTGTGGATTTCATCCATGAGGAAAATCTTTCCGTCATGCTTTCCGAACTCATATTTGGTATCCACAAGGATAAGTCCCTGCTTTGCGGCGATTTCCGTTCCTCTCTGGAAGAGGGCGCGGGTGTACTTCTCGAGTTCAGCGTACTCCTCCTTTGTCACGATACCCTGAGCGATGAGCTGCTCAGGAGTAACATCCTCGTCGTGGCCTTCAGCAGCCTTTGAGGTAGGAGTGATGATGGGCTGAGGGAACTTCTGGTTCTCTACCATGCCATCAGGGAGCTGAACGCCGCAGAGGGTTCTCTTTCCGGCCTTGTACTCTCTCCAGGCATGACCTGCAAGGTATCCGCGGATAACCATCTCAACCTTGAAAGGCTCGCACTTGTAACCGACAGTCACGTTAGGATCAGGAACTGCCACTTTCCAGTTAGGAAGGATGTCAGCCGTTGCGTCGAGGAATTTTGCGGCGATCTGGTTAAGGACCTGTCCCTTGAACGGAATACCCTCCGGAAGAACGACATCGAATGCCGAAATTCTGTCTGATACCACGATTACAAGGTACTTGCCGAGATCATAGACGTCTCTTACCTTTCCCACGTATTTTCCTTTCTGACCAGGAAAATTGAAGTCGGTCTTTACAATTGCTTTCATTTGGTTTATTTACTTTGTGCCACGGGGGGCAGTTTATTTCCGGCGCAAATTTATAAATATTTTTAATATTTAAAGGCACCAAGTTTCAATCTATACTTGATACTTCCAAAATTTCTGTAATAAAGGCCGCTGGCACCCTCTCCACGCAGAGGGAAACGATACCAGTTCACAGGATCCACAGTAAAATCCACACTGCCGCGCTCCCCTTCCGCCTCAAAGCCCAGCTCACGATAAGCCCTTCCGTCGGACCATTCCAGATCAGCATAGGTCATAATATCGTCAGGCTGAACCTCTTTGATGAAGGCCTTGAGCACCTTTCCCATTCCTCCGACAACGCGGACATCCGGAAGGGACGCATACCTCACCCACTCATAGGAACTGACTATGACCCCGTCCTTGTTCCAACGCCTTGGCGCAGAAAACTCAGAGACGGCCACCATCGTCCCCTTGGGCAATTTGTAGTCTCTTTTCAGAAAAAGGCCGTAGCGGTAACGGCAGGAAGCGTCTCCGTAACTGTGACAGTCCGAGAGGAAGGCGGCAGCCGTCGGCTTGTCAATTCTTCTAACCTCGCAGAAACGGGCGAAGACACTCGTAAACGCGTGGAAATGTGCCAGAAGACGGGACCTTGTCATCGCACCGGAGCTCATCCACCTGTCCTGAGGAAGGATGATTACAGGCTTAGAAAACTGCTGTCTGGTTTTAAGGATGCTGTCGTGGACGGCAATGGCATCCTCCAGGGTCCGGGCTGAGATTGGAACGGGTATTACCGCCAGGTCCTCGGACTCGAAGACCACGTTCCCGCCCACCAGGGTTTCCCTGACAGATTCGTTCTTTAGAAGGAGTTTTCTTATTTCACCAGTGAACGACATACTGAATCAACTTCGTCGTATTCATAACCTCTGGAAAGACCGTACCTGAGGAGCCTCAACCTGGCGTCAGGCATATCTTTAACAGTTCTGTACTTGGCCTCAAGAAGCTTCTGCAGCTTCTTTCCCGCAGCCGGAGCGTCTATTTCCTTCAGGGCGGCGCGGGCGGTTTCCATGGAAATCCCCTTTGCCGCAAGGGCGTGGACAATCTTCACGGGGCCCCACCCTGTAAGATGGGCTTTTTCACGGGCAAAGGCACTGCAATAGCGGCGGTCATCCACATATTTATCCCGGACGAGGGAGGAGACAATCTTTTCCGCAGCATCCCTGTCCCCTTCCAGGGCTTTAAGGGCCTTGGTCAGGACATCGCGCGTGCAGTATTCCCTACGGGAGCACTGCCTCTGCAACCTGTCAAGAATCTGTTCGGAAGTCATGGCTAGAAATCGAAACCCGCGCCGAAATATACTCCCACCTTGTTCGTATAATCGGACCAGTTCACGTTGAACCTTATAGGACCCAGCTTTGTATTATAATCATACTCAAGGCCCACTCCCGTATAGAGGGTAATCTTGCTCAGATGGCCGACATCCTTAAGGCTGGCTGCAGAGGAAATGTGATTGCCGATAAGCTTCACATAATTGTTCTTTCCAAACCTGTAACGGAAATCAAGCCTGTAGACAAGCATGTTCCTTTCCATTGCAGCCACGTTGGTGATGCCGACAAAAGGAATCTGCTGTTCCAGATAACGTCCCTGCATGAGTCCGCCCACAGCGTTTGCGTATACGGTAGGAGGATTTTCTCCTATGAGGGACCTGGCCCAGACCATCGGTTCGATGAAAAGCCTGTCACGGACCGGAATGACGGTCCTGGTGGAGAATGAAAGGACAAAGAACTCCTCAGCGTTTATATCGATATCTCCCAGGAAAGCCTTTGAAAGGAAATTGAGCATAAATCCCTTCTTAGGAAAATAGAAATTGTCGAACGTCTCCGTATCCACATTGAGGAACAGTCCCACGTAGTCCGTATTGAAACGCGTGGTGCTGTAATCCGGCAGCTGGACATTGGCCATTACGTCGTCAATATGCCAGTAGTCATTCCTTATGCCCACCTCGTAGTTGAATTTCGACATTCTGATGTTGGAAAGGAACAGTTCCTGGCTGTTCTGCCAATATGCTATCTTGAACCTGCTGGAGCCGATGCTGAACTCGCTCTGGTCCACATATCGTGATGTCGTCCTTAAATTGCCGGAATGCCCCGCCCTGTCCACGTAATTAAAACGCAGGCTAAGTATAGGATTGGCCGTAATCTTGGCTGAGATCTGGGCTGAGAATCCGCTCAGGCGATGGACGAACAAGCCAGTTTCCAGAAGCAGGGAAACGATCTCCTCAGAATCGAACCTGGCCCCCACGCCGAAATGGTGGACCGGACCCTTATTACATTTGAAGACAAGGTCATACGGTTCCTCAGCGCCCTCAAGTTCATAAGTCACGAAGTCGAAGGCTCCTGTTCCGGAAATTTTGGCGATTGCCGATTCAATTTCCTCGCGGCCCACAGGGGTATTGACTCCAAGACCGCATCTGCGGATCAGGTAGCGGCTTTCGTCATCGGTCACGCCTTCGATGGAAAGGGAACGGCACCTGACCTTGCGGGCGCCGATATCTGTGGCATGATGCCTCTTGTCAGGCGTCACTGCCCCCACGGCTGCCTTCAGGGCGGCAAAAGATTCCTCCTGCTCAGAAGCGGCCTGATAACCGCGCCTGAGGAGGGTGTCGATGTCGGCCTTTCCGAAACTCAGCATCGAATACCCTGTGATGTCCGGTCTTATGGATACGTCGGCAAGATCCCTGTTCTTCTCGTAGGCAGGCCTTCCAAGCATATCGATGCCCTGGCCCAGGAGATCACCCAGGTTGCGTATCTGGTCATAGTCAAGATAAGAACTTGACACGTCCACGCCGATGACATAATCGGCGCCGAGGGCCTTGGCCACGTCCACGGGATAATTGTCACGCAGGCCGCCGTCCACCAGAATCATTCCGCCCACCTTTACAGGGGCGAAGAGTCCGGGGATGGACATCGTGGAGCGAAGCGCCGTAGGGAAATGACCGCCATACCATATCTTGGCCTTTCCGCTTACCATTTCAGTGGCCACACAGGCAAACGGGATAGGAAGACTGCTGAATTCGGTATCGTCCTGATAGCCCACCGCCATGCTGTTGATGAGATTCAGACAGTTCTGGCCATAGACGAAGCCGGACGGAAGACTTCCGCGGATGTTGTCCTGCACCCTGTCACGGGAGTTGGCGAAACTGTTCTCATCAGCGCCGAAGTGGAGGACGTCTCCCTTCACGGCCATGTAATCTTTCTTAAGATAATAGAACGGGAAACCTAAGACATATCTTTCATCCGTCTTGGCCCTGTTATAAGTCTGGAATTCCCTTGGAATGTTGTCGGTAAGGGCGTCCTGCCAGTTGATGGACTCCATGAATTTCACAAGGTGATCGGCCGAGTAACCAAGAGAATAGAAGCCTCCGACAAGGCCTCCCATGCTGGTGCCGACCACAAGGTCCACCGGAATCTTCTGATCTTCCAGGTAGCGTAAGACTCCCACGTGGGCCGCACCCTTGGCTCCGCCGCCACTGAGGACAAGGGCCACTGTAGGACGGTGCGCCCTGATTGAATCAAGCCTGTGCCGGTATTTCATTATTGACAGGGAGTCCTGCTCCGGCGTAAGCGTTTCCACAGCCAGGCCCATGCTCTGGGCATTCAGGCCCAGGCACGTCAGAGCGGAAGCAACAATAGTCAAAAATCTTTTCATAGTTAAGGTGTCTTATGTTTTCCGGCGAGCATTCCACAGGCCGCGAGGATGTCCTCGCCGCGGGAAGCGCGGATGGTTGTTGTAATGCCAAGACGGTTCAGCCTGTCACGGAACATTTCCATGACTCCCGAAGGTGAAGTGGTGTACGGAAAATCAGGGATCTGATGGAAACGTATGAGGTTCACGCGGCACTCAAGGCCTTTGAGAAGGCGGTAGAGGGCGTCGGCGTGCATCTTGTCATCATTGAAACCGGAGAACATCGTATACTCGAAGGACACGCGCCTCTGGCCTGAGAAATCGTATTTGCGGATAAGGTTCAGGACGTCCTTCACCGGATAGGCCTGCTGGACAGGCATCATGTCAGCACGCTCCTGTGGAAGAGGGTTGTGGAGACTGACTGCCAGATGGCACTTTGTCTCGTCAAGGAATTTCCTCAGGTTAGGGATGACTCCGATGGTGGAGAGGGTGATTCGCTTCGGGCTCCAGCCGAAGCCCCAGTCCGCCGTCAGCACTTCGATGGCGCGCTTGACATTCTCGTAATTGTCAAGAGGCTCTCCCATCCCCATGAAGACGCAGTTAGTGAGTTCCTGAGCCTCGTCCACGGCTATAAACTGGGAAAGGATGTCGGCCACGGAGAGATTGCCGTGGAAACCCTGGCGGCCGGTCATACAGAAACGGCACCCCATCTTGCAACCAGACTGGGAAGATACGCAGAGGGTCTTGCGGTCCTCATCCGGAATCATCACAGCCTCGACGAATGCCTCCTCCATCTTCTCGTCAGGAGTAATCTCACAGGCGTTCAGCCCGTGGATGAGGGCGCATTTCACAGGGAAGAGATACTTCTTGGTGCCGTCGGTGGAAATCTGGCAGCCGGATGCGGGAGTATAGCCCAGGTCGAACAACTCGGAAAGCCTCTCACGGCCCGCCTTGGAGATATTTGTCATTTCGTCAAAACTTCTGACTTTCCTGACATACATCCACTGCGCGATCTGCTTTCCCGCAAACGCAGGGAGGCCCGCCTCAAGGGCCGCCGCCTTAAGTTCCTCCGGGGTTTTTCCAAGTAGTTTCCTCTTCATCTGACCATCCTTTTAGTCTTGCAAATTTAATGAAAAAAGATGGGGCAAAAAACCGATTTTACTTATCTTTGTAACATTCTGGAAGAAAATCGCTCCAGATTTAAAATCAAATCATTATGGCTAAAGAAGCAGAAGTTAACGCAGAGACTGTCAATGCCGCAAAACTGAAGGCATTGCAGGCGACAATCGACAAGATTGAAAAAGACTACGGTAAAGGGACGATTATGAAGTTGGGGGATCAGCCACAATGGGACGTACAGGTTATTCCGAGCGGTTCCATCGCATTGGATCACGCTCTCGGCATAGGTGGTTATCCACGCGGACGTATCATCGAAATCTACGGTCCGGAATCCAGCGGTAAGACCACACTCGCAATCCACGCCATCGCCCAGGCGCAGAAACAGGGCGGAATCGCAGCGATGATTGATGCGGAGCACGCATTCGACAGGACTTATGCCAAGGCTCTCGGGGTCAACCTCGACACCCTCCTCATCTCTCAGCCGGACAACGGAGAGCAGGCGCTCGAGATTGCCGACAACCTCATCCGTTCAGGCGCAATCGACATCGTTGTAATTGACTCGGTGGCAGCCCTCACTCCTAAGGCGGAAATCGAAGGAGAGATGGGAGACAACAAGGTGGGCCTCCAGGCACGCCTTATGAGCCAGGCCCTCCGAAAACTCACGGCAAACATCAGCAAGACAAACACCTGCTGCATCTTCATCAACCAACTTCGTGAGAAGATCGGCATCATGTTCGGCAATCCTGAGACCACCACTGGCGGTAACGCCCTCAAGTTCTACGCATCCGTACGTATCGACGTGCGCAGGACAACCCAGCTCAAAGACGGCGACGAGGCCACCGGAAACCGCACACGCGTGAAAGTTGTCAAGAACAAGATGGCTCCGCCTTTCAAGAAGGCCGAGTTCGACATCGTTTACGGTGAAGGAATCTCCCGTTCCGGTGAAATTACGGACCTCGCCGTCGAATACGATATCATCCACAAGAGCGGCAGCTGGTTCAGCTACAACGACCAGAAGATTGCCCAGGGACGAGACAACCTCAAAAAACTCCTTACCGACAACCAGGAATTCTGCGACGAGATCGAGGCTAAGGTAAGGGAGTATCTCCAGAGTATTAAAGACTAACGAAAAGTATAATGGCAAAAATCATCCTTACGGGAGACAGGCCTACCGGCCGTCTCCACATAGGTCACTACGTGGGATCGCTCAGGCGCAGGGTCGAACTCCAGAACAGCGGAAAGTTCGACGAAATCTACATTATGATTGCTGACGCCCAGGCTCTCACCGACAACTTCGACAACCCTGAGAAGGTACGTCAGAACATTATCGAAGTGGCTCTTGACTATCTCGCAGCCGGACTCGACCCGGAGAAGTCAAACCTCTTCATCCAGAGTCAGGTCAGCGAACTTACAGAACTCGATTTCTTCTATCAGAACCTCGTTACGGTACAGAGGCTTCAGAGAAACCCTACCGTAAAGCAGGAACTCGCCCTCAGGGGCTTTTCCGACAACGAGGAGGAGAATGAGAACAAACCTGGAACGCCTGTCGGATTCTTCTGTTATCCGATCAGCCAGGCTGCAGACATCACAGCCTTCAAGGGCAACGTGGTACCTGTAGGCGAGGATCAGGAGCCGATGATCGAGCAGACCCGCGAGATTGTCCGCAAGTTCAACACAACCTACGGCAAGGACGTGCTCGTAGAACCTGAAATCCTTCTTCCTGACAACGCATCCTGCCTCAGACTCCCGGGAACCGACGGAAAGGCCAAGATGAGCAAGTCACTCGGGAACTGCATCTACCTCTCAGACTCGGCAGAGGAAGTGAACAAGAAGGTAAAGGGAATGTTCACAGACCCTACGCACCTTCAGGTCAGCGATCCCGGTCACGTGGAAGGCAATACCGTATTCACATACCTCGACGCTTTCTGCAAGCCGGAGCACTTTGCAAAATTCCGCGAGGCCTTCATCGGCAAGAAGTCAAGTTTCGAATTCAATTCCCTCGACGAGGTCAAGGCCCAGTACCAGAAGGGCGGTCTCGGAGACTCAATGGTTAAGAACTTCCTTGCAGCAGTCCTCAACGACACCCTCGAGCCAATGCGCCAGCGCCGTCACTACTACGAGCAGAACATTCCTTTCGTCTATGAGACACTTAAGAAAGGAACTGCCGCAGCAAGGGCAAAGGCAGCACAGACCCTGTCAGAGGTAAAGGCCGCCATGAAGATCAACTACTTTGACGAAGGCGTCCTTGAAGAGCTCATCAAAGAGAACGAGCAGAAGTATCCTCAGAGCAAATAGGCTGTTCTATACGGCATTTGGATAAACGGTCGGCGTATTCAGGTTTGAGTACGCCGGCTTTTTTCAATTCCTCCACCGTCCATTTGCTCCTGGGGTTGTTTTCCCGGAAGAGAACGATTCCGTGGGCGGAATAACGTATGTGGGGATGCATCCTCAGAGAATCCTCTGGCATTGTCCAGAGACGCAGAGTCTTTGGATTGGAGATTGTCACGAGGTCTTTGAGGCCGTCGAACTTTTCCCTGTCAAAATGCCAGATGTCCATCAGCTGCTCAAGGCAGGAATATCCTCCCAGGGACTCCCTGTAGGACACCATCTTTGAGGCAAACCACGGGCCTATTCCCGGAAGGGTTACAAAGTCGGCGGAGTCCGCACGGTTTATGTCAATTCTGGGAATATCGATAAAAGGCTCCAGCCTTGAATAGACGGAGTCCGCAACCACATAACTCCTGGCAAAGTCTTCCTTTCTGCGGAAACGTCCTCCCTTTTTCCTGTAATTATCAATACTCTCAGCCTGTTTTGCGGAGAATCCAAGGCGCTGAAGATCTTCAACCGTTGCCTCGTTTGGATTGAAACGGAAAGACTGGACCCTGCGTTTCCTTGCCGACGGAACATCCGGCCGGGTCAGGGCAGGCTTAGGCGTAGAATGCTTTTCCATACGCTCCTCCCCCGGATATACATAGACCGTATCCGGTTTTTCCCTCTTTTCCATTACCTTGGACTGGGCCGCATTCGTGACAACGACAGCGGTCTGATAACCGACAACCAGAAAGACAAACGCAATTACGCTGATTCTGGCGGAGTTTCTAAGAGTCGTCTTCTCCGGATTCTCCTTCTCCCCTTCTGTTCTTCCCCTCATATCCGTTCCTATGCACCTTTTCCTTCTCCGGCAAGCCGGCAACAACTATGACTATCTCGCCCTTTGGCTCGTTAGCCTTGAAATACTCCACCAGCGAGGCCAGACTGCCCCTGTGGTGAGTTTCGTGAATCTTTGAGATTTCCCTTGCCACCGAACACTCCCTGTCCTGTCCGAAATACTCCGCAAACTGCTCAAGAGTCTTTACCAGACGGTAAGGCGATTCGTAAAAAACCATTGTCCTCTTCTCCTGGGCAAGGGTCTGGAGAAGGGTCTGACGGCCTTTCTTAACCGGGAGGAAGCCTTCGAAACAGAATCTGTCGCAAGGCAGGCCGGAAGATACTATGGCCGGTATACAGGCCGTGGCTCCTGGAAGAGTCTGCACCTCGATACCCTCGGCGGCACAGGTTCTGACCAGAAGGAAACCCGGGTCGGACACGCCTGGAGTGCCTGCATCGCTGATAAGGGCGACGTCAAGGCCTCCGAGTATCCTGTCCCTGATCATATTCACGGTCTGATGCTCGTTGAATTTATGGTGGCTCTGAAGCTTTCCCTGAATGCCGTAGTGGTGCAGGAGAACGGAACTGGTCCTGGTGTCTTCTGCAAGGATCAGATCTGCGTTTTTAAGCACCTCAACAGCCCTGAACGTCATATCTTCAAGGTTGCCGACGGGTGTAGGGACTATGTAAAGCTTTCCGGCCATCAATTATCTGAGTTTTCTTCTTACAGCCATCATGAAGCGGTAAACCACATCACTGTGGAGATTCCAGTCAGGATAGGTCTCGTTGATATAGGCCTCGGCCTCGTCAAGGCTTGACATTCCGTTCAGGCGCGTGATGGCCTCCTGGAACTTGGAAGGATCCTGCTTGAAGAGGTTGTTGATAAACTGTGCCCTGTCATTGAGGGAGATGGCGCTGATGATGTTCTTAACCGCAGAGCCGGCGATGTCAGTCTTCCACTTGAGTTTGTCTGACATCACGTCGATGACGGCCTTCTTTGGCTTCTTGGCCTCATTGACGCTCTTTGCAGAAGAAGGGATATCTTCATCTCCTCCAAGAAGGGCGTGCACCGCGCTCTCCTCTTCCTTCTCTTCCTGTTTTGGTTCCTCCGGAACTTCTACAGCCGGTATGGTGGAAACTACGGCAGAAAGATCCTCATCCGTAAGGGTGATGTCGACAGGATTTTCAGGATCGATCGGAGAGAATTCTTCCTGCTCATTCTCAATGGTTTCGATCTTTGCTTTAACCTCGTCAAGCTGCTTCTGGAGGCTCTCCAGGGTATCTTTCAGCTGCGATAAAATATCGTTCTTCGTATTTTCCATAAGAGTAATTATGACTATCTTTGTGTTCAGTCAAGCACAAATTTAACGAAATGTTCGCAGAAAACACAACAAAAAAACCGGGCTGCATCGAGGTCATTTGCGGCTCAATGTTTTCAGGTAAGACGGAAGAGCTTATCAGACGTCTGAAAAGGGCCCAGTTTGCCAACCAGAAGATTGCCATTTTCAAGCCTGCCATAGACAAGAGATACTCTGAATGTGACGTTGTGTCCCACGATCTGCACAGCATTGCCTCAACCCCAATCAAGGACGCGCAGGAACTTCTTAACATCGCTCCTGACGTCCAGGTGGTAGGAATCGACGAGGCCCAGTTCCTCGGAGAGAACCTCGTATGCGTGGCCCAGACCCTTGC
>CADBMK010000131.1 GCA_902795785.1 uncultured Bacteroidia bacterium
AAAGGTTCTGTTCATTACCACAGCCAATGACATATCCACCATCCAGCCCGCCCTCAGGGACCGTATGGAGATGATTAATGTCAGCGGTTATCTGGCTGAAGAGAAGATGGAGATTGCAAAGAAATACCTCGTGCCAAAGCAGCTTGAAGAGCATGGCCTTGACAAGAAGACCCTCAAGATAGATGCAAAGGCCCTGAGGAACATCATCGAGAACTATACCCACGAGTCCGGTGTCCGCGGCCTTGAAAAGCAGATTGCCAAGATTGCCCGCGTGACAGCCAAGAAGGTGGCTATGGAGGAGGAAAAGCCGGATGTGATCAAGACTGAGAACCTCCGTGAGTATCTCGGACTCCCTTCCGCCTTCCATGACAGCCAGAAGGGCAATGAGGGAGTCGGCGTGGTTACAGGCCTTGCCTGGACGGCAATGGGCGGAGAGATTCTCTTCATCGAGAGCCAGGTAAGTGAAGGCAAGGGCGCCCTCAGTATGACTGGTAACCTCGGTGACGTGATGAAAGAGTCTGTTCAGATAGGATATCAGTATATCAAGGCCCATCCTCAGGTTGCCGGAGTGACAGCCGAGGATTTTGCCAAGAAGGACATCCACGTCCACGTCCCTGAAGGCGCAACTCCGAAGGACGGACCTTCGGCCGGTATCACAATTGTAAGTTCAATGGTTTCATCCCTCAGGAACAAGGCCGTGAAACACGGAATTGCAATGACGGGAGAGATGACCCTTCGCGGAAAAGTCCTCCCTGTAGGCGGAATCAAGGAGAAGATCCTTGCGGCCAAGAGGGCAGGTGTCACCACCATCCTTATCTGCGAGGACAACAGAAAAGATATCGAGGATATCAAGGATATTTATGTAAAAGGTCTTACATTTGTCTATGTCAAGACAATCGAGGATGTCATTGCGGCCATCTTCGAGTAAGATATATGGATGTAAAGATAGAACAAAGTTGGAAAGAGGCTTTGGCGGAGGAATTCGCCAAGCCTTATTTTGCTTCTTTGGCGGCAGCCCTTCATAAGGAAGTGGCTGACGGCAAGACTGTCTATCCTCCCGGACCGCTTATTTTCAAGGCTTTCGAGCTCACGCCTCTGGACAAGGTCAAGGTGGTGATTCTGGGGCAGGACCCTTACCACAGGCCTCACGAGGCCATGGGACTCTCTTTTTCGGTGCCTGACGGGGTGCAGATGCCTCCTTCACTCAGGAATATTTTCAAGGAAATTTCCACCGACCTGGGAATAACGATGAGCGGAAGCACGAATCTTGAGAAATGGGCCCGTCAGGGTGTTTTCCTTCTCAATTCTATCCTCACCGTAAGGGCAGGAGAGCCGGCATCCCACAGCAATCTGGGCTGGATGGAATTTACCGATGCTGTAATCCGCACCGTCTCCGACAGATGTAACGGGGTGGTCTTCCTCCTTTGGGGCAGATATGCCTGCACCAAGGCTCCTCTTATAGACAGGAGCAGGCATTTCGTCCTTGAAGCCGCACATCCTTCTCCGCTTGCGCGCGGCGCCTTTTTCGGCTGCCGCCATTTTTCAAAGACTAACGAGTTGCTTCTCAGTCAGGGAAAGACCCCGATTGACTGGCAGTTATAAACAAGATATGACAAGAGTAGCAATATTCCCCGGTTCTTTCGATCCGTTCACTGCGGGACACCTGAATATTCTCAAGCGTGCCCTTACGATGTTTGACAAGGTCATCGTGGCAGTCGGTATCAACCAGGACAAGACGGGATTCTTCACAATGGAACAGAAGATGGACATCATACGTCAGGCCACAAAGGGTATGGACGGCGTGTCCGTCATGAGTTACAGCAAACTCACGGTTGACTTCTGCCGTTCCCTCGGGGTCAGGCACATAGTCAGGGGAGTCCGCAACATGATAGACTTCGAGACTGAAAGAAGCATCGCTGACGCCAACAGGCGCCTTGCTCCGGACATTGAGACAATCATCATCCCTACGGCCCAGGAATTTGCCCATATTTCATCCTCAGCCGTCAGGGATATCATCCGTCACGACGGAGATACATCGCTCTTCCTCCCGGACGGCGTGGTCCTTCCTGAAAAGTAAATATGCTTACCGTCCTCGCATCAATCCTGTCTCTTTCCGTTACCGTTCCGCCTCAGACGGATACGGCGGTTTTTTCTGCCCTGGATTCCAGGATTGAACAGTATTGCGAGGCCCTCGCCGCCCAGCCTGCCGGGGTAAAGTCCACCGAGGCTGACGCCGTCATAGAGTTCTGTGCCGATTCCCTTCTGAGGCAGAGGACGGCCCTCCGTTTCTACGACTATTACCTCAATTCCAAACTGATGGGTGACGAGACCGTGGCCGTCCACCTTGTGGATACCTGGTTTTCTTCCGGCAGGATCAAGATGAAGAGTGATCTGGACCTTATCAATGCCAGGGTCTATGCCGAGTTCAACAGGAACACTCTCCTGGGAATGGAGGCTCCCAGGGTAACCCTTGAGGATGAGTCCGGTGCTGCGGTAACCGTTCCCGGGAACGGGAGGTATTCAATCCTGTATTTCTACGATACGGGTTGCTCCACCTGCAGGGCGGAGACTCCTGCCCTTATGAATCTTATGAGCCGGAACCTCTATCCGGTTGATTTCTATGCCATCTATGTGGGATCTTCCAGGGAAGCCTGGACCTCCTATGTGAAGGATAATCTTTCCAATGCTACATATAACCTCTGGGACGAGGACAAGTCTTCCGACATTCAGCGCCTTTACGGAGTTCTCCAGACTCCCAGGCTCCTTGTAACTGACAAATACGGAAAGATTGTTGGGCGTGGCCTTGATCCTGAAGCCCTTGTGAAGGTTCTGGAGAATGAATTCCGCCTCAGGTCCTATGAGTACGGGCAGAAAAGCTCGATGGAAAAGCTCGACGCCCTTCTCTCAGAAGGATTCGGGGTAAAGGATTTTGCCTCCTATATTTACAGTAAAACCCTTGAAGAACAGAAGGATACGGTTGCGTACAAGATGCTGATGGGAGATCTTCTCTACTGGACGGTGGAGAGGCGCGGCCACGAGCTGGAATCCGCCGAGATTTCCGACGAATGCATCCTGGGAGCGGATCCAAAGATATGGTGCGACCCTTGGGACAGCCTTAAGGTCGGCGGCCTGGCCGTGCTGAGGTCCACTCTGGCAAAGATGTCTCCGGTAGGCAGCAGGGTGCCTTCAGTCAAGGTCCTGTCCGGCGGCCGCAAGGTGGATATAAGCCGTACAAAGGATGCTTACCTGCTGTTCCATACGTCGGGATGCAAAGTCTGCGAGCAGACTCTCGAAAAGACGTCGGGAACCGATGTCAGGGTAGTGGAAATCAATATGGATGCACAGAAACCTAAGGTCAGGTCCAGGCTTCTGGAGTCTTTTGACATCTCTGTGATGCCCCTTATCGTCCGTGTTGAGAAGGGAATTGTCAAGGAACAATATGTAAAAGAGATACTCTGATGGCAAAAAAGAAAAAATCTGCCGGCCCGGCCTTCGATCCGGAGTTCATGGAAAAGCAGAAAGCTTCCCTTAGAAGGAAGATCAGACAGGTAATCTACTTTAACGAGAAGGAAATGGCGGCAATAGACGAGTATTGCTCCAGGTTCAACGTCACCGCCAAGTCATCGCTTCTGAGGGAGGCGATAATGGAACGCATTCTCAAGGAACTGGATGACAGTCATCCGACTCTTTTCTAACGTTTTTTCTTGAAAAAATCACTGACGAGTCCGCCGCATTCTTCGGCAAGGACTCCCGCCTGCGTCTGAGTCTTTGGATGCAGCAGGGAAGGGGTAAACATGGAATAGCCCCTTTTCGGATCAATGGTCCCGTAGACAATCCTGCCGATCTGGGCCCAGGCAAGGGCCGCGGCGCACATCGGGCAAGGCTCCACCGTTACATATAAAGTACAGTCATTGAGATACTTGCCGCCAACCGCCTCGGTGGCGGCCGTGATTGCTATCATCTCCGCGTGGGCCGTAGGGTCCTTGAGCCTTTCAACCATGTTGTGGCCCTTGGCTATTATCCTACCCCTGCACGTAATCACGGCTCCTATAGGGACTTCGTCCTCTTCGGCGGCCGCCTTGGCTTCAGCCAGGGCCTCACGCATATATCTCTCGTCCTGTTCCATGATGCTAAAATACTGATATTTTTTTAATATATTTGAAGATATTATGCTTTAGATATTACGCGCATTTTATGAAAAAACTCATTGTTCTTATACTTGCCGGTTGCATCGGAGCGAGCCTTTCATTCGCGCAGATGACAGATGATGCGGTGAATGTATTTATTGCAAACGCCGTCAAGGCCGGTAAAAGCAAGGCCCAGATAGTCAGCGAACTTTCTGCAAAAGGCGTTACCGAAAGCCAGCAGACCAGGCTGTTGCAGAAGTATCAGTCCGGTGCTGTGGACGCTTCGACCTATACCCCTCAGGTTACAAAGATTACGGCCGCTCAGGAAACTCCGGAGGAAAAGACTCCAGTGCTTCCTGCAGTAGAGGATGCATCGGGAATCTACGGTCACGACATGTTCTCGGGCGGCCAGCTCACCTTTGAGCCTAACGTCAATGCGGCCACTCCTGAAGGCTATGTCCTCGGCCCTGGTGATGAACTCCTCATTGAAGTCTGGGGAGACAATGAAGTGAGCGTCAAAAGCAAGATCTCTTCTGAAGGAAAACTGATGATACCTCAGGTGGGTGCCCTCAATCTCAGCGGCCTCACCATCAAGCAGGCAACATCCAGGATACGTTCCGCAATGGGCAAGCGCTACAGCGGCGTCCTTTCCGGCGCTTCCTCCCTCAGTGTAACCATTTCCGAGGTAAGGACAGTCCAGGTCAACATCCTTGGTGAGGTAAGAAGGCCGGGAACATACAGGCTTTCAGCCTTCACCACCGTATTCAACGCCCTTTACCACGCAGGCGGAGTCACTCCTGTGGGATCGCTCCGTGACGTCAGGGTAATCCGTGACGGAAAGCAGATTGCAAGCGTGGACGTGTACGAATACATCTTCCAGGGCAGGACTGCGGTCAACGTCTCCCTCCATGACGGAGACGTCCTTATGATTCCGGCCTACAGGAATCTAGTCACCGTTGAAGGCGGCGTCAAGCGCCCTATGGTCTATGAGGCCAAGGACGGGGACAATGTGCGCAATGTCATCGGATATGCTGGCGGATTTGCCAGCGGAGCCTATGAGGGCGAGGTTGTAGTGGCCAGGATAGGGGACAGCAAGAATACGATGTTCACAGTCCCTGAGTCCCAGTTCGACAGTTTCACCCTTGCCGACGGGGACACCCTCACGGTCAACGTCAATTCCGACAGGACCATCTTCGGAAACCTCGTTGAAGTCCGTGGTTCCGTAGTCCGTCCGGGCAAATACGCCGTTGGCGGCGAAATCGCCACTGTCCGTCAGCTCATCGACCACGCCGGCGGCCTTATGAGCGATGCTTTCCTTTCCAGGGCGCAGCTCATAAGGGAAAAGAAGGACCGCTCGCTTGAGATTCTCGCAATTCCTCTTAACTCCATCCTGGAAGGCAGGGGCGAGGATGTGATTCTCCGCGGCAACGATGTCCTCATCATTTCCAATAAGAACGATATCTCCCGCAAGGGAAATCTCACCATCAGCGGCTTCGTGGAGAAACCTGGTGAATATCAGTTTGCCGAGCATATGACCGTGGAGGACCTTATCCTCCTTGCCGGAGGCCTTTCTGAAGGCGCTTCCGAGGCCCGTGTGGATGTGTCCAGACGTATAGTCGAGCCAAGAAGCACGGAGGCCAGCGACACTCTTTCCAAACTCTATTCATTCTCCATACAGGACGGTCTTTCTACTGACGGGGCAAAGTCTTTCGAACTTATGCCTTACGACGTGGTTGCTGTCCGCAAGAGCCCTTCTTACGTGCCTCAGAAGCAGGTGACCATAAGCGGTGAGATTACCTTCCCTGGCCAGTACACCCTCAGGAGCAACGTGGACAGAATCTCAGACCTCGTGAAGCGCGCAGGCGGTCCTACTCCGAATTCATACCTCGGCGGCGGACTTCTCAGAAGGAAACTCAACCAGTATGAAAGGGATGTGCACAGCACAATGGCTAAGATTGCAAGGATGAACAATAAGAACGATTCCCTTGACGTTGAAAAGATTGACGTAGGCGAGGTGTACAACGTTGGTATAGACATGGACAAGGCCATCGCCCATCCGGGTTCCGATTATGACCTGGTTCTTCGTGACGGAGATGAACTCGTCATCCCTGAAATAACCAGGACGGTACGCATCCAGGGTGAGGTCCTCTTCCCTAATACAATCCATTTCATCGAGGGCAAGGGCGTCGACTATTATGTCAAGAGCGCCGGAGGCTACAGCTCCAATGCAAAGAAATGCAAGGTGTATGTTGTATACCAGAATGGTACGGTGGCAGTGGGAAGATCGGCCAGAGTAAAGCCTGGCTGTGAAATCATTGTGCCTGCAAAACCTGAAAGGCGTCAGCTCACTCCTGGCGAATGGCTCGGTATCGGCACCAGCGCCGCATCCCTTGCTGCGATGATCACAACAATCATTAAACTTCTGTAAGATGGACAGGGATCCGGATATTCTCGATCTTTTCAAGAAACTCTTTGGCAACTGGAAACTGATTGCCAAGTTCTGTGGCTGTGGATTTGCTATAGGACTTATCCTTGCCGTCACAAGCGTTAAGAAATATACGGTCACCTCGGAGCTGGCTCCTGAGATTGCCGAATCTTCAAGGATGGGTTCCCTTGCGAGCCTTTCCAGCCTGCTGGGTGCAGGTGTCAACGTGAAGTCCACCACGCTCGCCGTCTATCCGGAACTGTATCCGGAAGTGGTTGAGTCTACGCCGTTCCTGACCAATCTCCTTACTATTCCCGTGACTGTCCAGAGTAAGGGAAAGGAGACTCAGACCAATCTCTACGGCTATCTTTGCTATCATAACCGCAAGGGACTTCTGGCAACAGTCCTCTCACTTCCTTTCAAGGCAGTAGCGGCGGTTGCGGGCAGGAACAAGGACAGGACCGTGCCGGATCATTTCTGCGCCGACAGCCTCACCAAACGCCAGGACAAGGCCGTCAGGATGCTCCGTCACAGCATGAAGCTCAGGGTGGATTCCAAGAAGAACATTGTCACCCTCGTGGTTAAGTCCCAGAACCCTCAGGTTGCCCTGGACGTTTCCCGAAAGGTTATCGAAGGACTTGAGGAATATGTTACGGATTACTATACCCGCAAGGAGCGTGAGGACGTGGAGTATTATAAGAAGATGTGTGACGAGGCAAGGGTGTCTTATCTTGAGGCCCATCGCCGTTATGCCTCATATGCGGATGCACATCAGAACGTGAACCTTCAGAGTGCCCTCGTTGAGAGAGACAGGCTGCAGAATGAATTCAGGATGGCTTTCTCAATCTATAATTCCCTGAACCAGAACCTTCAGGCCGCTCAGGCCAAACTTCAGGAGAATAAACCTGTGATTGTAACCATCGAGCCTCCTGTGTATCCTTACAGGGGCAAGCCTTCACGTTCAAAGACCGTGATACTCTGGACCTTCATTGCGGGGCTCCTGGCCTGTGCATACGTCATTTTCCTGAAGAAAGATGAATAAACTGGCCTGGAAAGTTGTAACGGTTACGACAGCGGTATTTGCCGCCGTCGGCTTCCTTACGGGCATAACCACGCCGAAGACCTACACCGCGGCCGGTATACTGGCCCCGGAGGTGGTGAACCGCCAGCTTCCGCTCAAGACCCTTACCGGACTTTCCGGAGACGTCGTTGGACACGCTGCCAATTATTCGTCTGATGCAGTCAAGATTTATTTCTATCCAACCATAGTAACGTCCACGCCTTTTCTGCTGAAACTCCTGAAAACGCCGGTTACGACTTCGAATGGACTTGATCTCACCCTTGAGGAGTATCTTGACCATCATCAGAAGTCCTCTCTGGTGTCAAAGATCAAGGAGGTGCCAAGGAAGATTCTTCCAAAAAAGAAAAAGGACGTGGCGGTGTCTGATTCCCTTGCCGGTTCGGAGGAGGTATATTATATCCCTGAGGAACTCTACGACAAGACCACCGACCTTTGCGGCGGCATCATTATCGGAGTCAATCACAGAAATAGAAAAATTACGTGCGGATTCACGTGTCAGGATCCCCTTGTGGCCTACCAGGTCTGCAGGACCATCATAGAGATGCTTGACAACTATATCCGTGACTACAGAAGGAGCAAGTTTGAGGAACTCTACGTCTTCCTTCAGGAATATGTCGGCTCCAAGAGGCAGGAAGCCCTCCAGGCCCAGGCCCGGTATGCTGCATATGCCGATGCCCATCTCGGAATCCATACCGAGGAGGCGGCGGAAGAAATGATTTCCCTTGAAGCGGAAAAGAATCTTGCAGTGGATGTTCTCATGGAGGTGGAGGCAACCATAGAACTGGTGCGTCTCAGAATGGAAAAGCCGGCTCCTGTATTCGAGGTTATCAATCCTCCGTTCCTCCCTGTACGCGCTTCAGGACCTACCCCGTGGCGTGACGCCCTTGCTCTTGGCATTCTTGGCCTCATCATTTCCGGCTCGGTTGTTTTTCTTGAAGACAAACTGTTCCGAAAATGAGCGCAGTAATCCTGGAATTGTTGATTCTGATGTTTTTCGTTCTCGCGAGCGTTCTCGTGAAAAAGGAAAACAGGTTCTTCATACTCGGGGCCTTCCTCATATTCTGCTTCATGTCCCTCAAGAACTTCCATCCTTCGATGGTGGATATCAATATGGAGGACATGGTCCAGTACATTGATTTCTATATGGGAGATCCGGATTCAATGTATGGAATTCCGCTTGACAAGGATTCGGAAATAGAACCGGGGCTCGGCCTGGTCTGCAAGGCCCTTGGCTTCCTGCCTAAATCCGAGTTCTTCTTTGTCCTGGTTATGAGGCTCATCTGCCTGGTTCCCGTGTTCTATGCCATATGGAAACATTCATACCAGAAATGCGGCAGCCTTTTCCTTCTTCTCACTATGCCGGGCCTCTTCCTGGTGGAGATGATCACCCTCAGGCAGGCGCTTGCGATGTCCTGTATGATGATGGCTGTCCTGGTCTGGCTGGAGAGACCTAAATATTGGCTTGCCTGGGCGCTTTTTGCCCTCGGCTATGCGTCAATTACGCACAGCACGTCCCTTGTGGCTTTACCTCTTCTGGTTGCTATATACTTCATACCGTTCCATAGGTATGTCTTTGCTTCGGCGCTCCTGCTTTCAGGAGTCTTGGCCGGCATTTTCGCCTCCCGTATAGCCGGCGCCTTCGTCTCCGTTTTCGCTCCGCTAGAGTCTTTGAGCCGAATGACGGATTATGTGGTGTTTGAAACGTACTCTACGGGCGAGGACAGTCCGCTTCTTTTCCTGGGCTATGCCGTCATCGGAATGGCCTTTGTCTGGTTTGCCGACCAGAAGGACAGCCGCCATATCTTTTTTGTGAAGACTATGTCCGCGGCTATATTCATATTCAATATTCTTGGCCGTTATCCGCTTGTGGACCGTCTGACGGCACCTCTCTTCTTTATTGGACTCGTGGGCGCTTTCCCAAGGAGGGACGACGGCGTCGAGACTCCTCCATACAGAAGACTCAGTTTCTGGGTGTTCCTCGGCTGCATGGGCTTCCTCTTTATGAAGGACTATCTCATATATTCCGCCGACAAGGGACCGTTCCAGCCTTATCATTTCATTTTTGAAAAACCTGTGTTATGGATGTTTCAGTCATTATAGTCAACTACAATACGCTGGAACTTTCAAATAAATGCATTTCCAGCATAATAGAACATACTTCAGGGATTGAATACGAGATTATCCTGGTTGACAACGCGTCAACTGACGGAAGCGGGGAAGCATTTGCCCGTGATTCAAGGATAAGGTTCATAGAGGCTGGAGGAAACCTCGGTTTTGGAAAGGCCAACAACCTGGGCCTGCAGAGTGCGAAGGGTGATTTCATATTCTTCCTGAATTCGGATACTGTCCTTAAGGACAACGTAATCTATAAGCTCTGGGATTTCACCCGCTTCAGGTTTGATGTCGGAGGAGTTGGAACCCTCCTGCTTGGCCCCGATGGCCGAAGGACACATTCGTTCGGATTCTTCCTTCCTCCGTCCAGGATGATAGGGCTTATGGGCCATAATCTTCTCACCCACCTGACGGGACGCCCGATCAGAACGGTGGAGAGGGACTGCGGAATCAAAGTGACTACGCCGATGAAGGTGGATTATGTGACCGGAGCCGACCTGTTCGTGGCCAGAAGGGTATTGGACAGGGCGGGAGCCTTCGACCCTGACTTCTTCCTTTACTGCGAGGAGACTGAGATGCAGATGCGCTGGCACAGGGCCGGATATGACAATTATGTGCTTCCGATAGAGGATATCATCCATTACGAGGGAGCCAGTTCCTCAGGGAAGAACAGCGTGAAGAAAAGGAAGACTGTGGCTGACAGTTATCTGCTGTATTATCGAAAAACCGAAACGCTCCCGGTCTTCATCCTTTTTGCCGTAGCCTTTTTCATTGTCAATCTTCCTTTGTATTTTAAAGCCTGGATCATTAAACTGACCGGCAAAAGCAGTATATTTGATTGATCGGAACTTAATCGCAGCCATTTATGAAGATAATGCATATATGCCAGATGACAGGTGGCGTCTCAGTGTATGTCCGCAATACCATACAGGCTGCGGACGGGCGCCTTGACTTTGTCATCGTCCATGGAAAGCGTGACAAGTGCCGTCCGGTATATTCCGGCGTAAAGGCTGTTCCGGAAATTACCGTAGAACTGACCGAGGAGTTTAACATCCTGCGGGATATCAGGGCCCTGATCCAGACTGTGAATGCAATCAAGAGGGAGCGTCCGGATGTTATCCACTGCCACGCCTTCAAGGGAGGCCTGATAGGCCGAATCGCAGGCTGGCTCACGGGTACCAGGACATTTTTCACCCCGCATGCGTTTTCCTTCCTGAAGGGGAAGAACACCCATCAGAGGCGGTTCTTCAAGATAATAGAAAGGCTCACCAAGTTCGACGCCAGGCTTCTGGCATGCAGCGGCTCCGAGCAGGTCCTTGCAAAGAATTATGTGAAGTATCCTCATTACAGATGTATGGTGTGGCATAATTCCGCGCCGGAACCTGTAATTGATCCTGAGGAGACTACGCTCCCTATTCCCAAGAGGCCTTTCATTCTTTTCATAGGACGTCCTTCGGCCCAGAAGAATCCGCTTCTTTTTGTTGAGGTGGCCCAGAAGATCCGTAATCAGAAGCCTGACAGCTACTTTATAATGCTAGGCCTTGGCATCCGTTCGGCGGCTTTCAAGAGGGTTCAGAAAGCAATTGAGGAAAAGGGACTCGTAAAGTCCGTTAAAATCCTCAACTGGGCGGACCACGACGATGCCCTGAATTATCTCAGGAATTCCCTTTTCTATGTTTCGGTTTCAAGGTACGAAGGGCTTTCGTTCTCAATCGTTGAGGCCATGTCACTCGGAAAGCCGGTTGTGGCAACCAACGTTCCGGGCAACAACGACTGCGTGAAGGACGGAGTGACAGGTTTCCTTGCTGACGACGCCGATTCACTGGCGGCAGCATCGATCAGGCTGCTTGAAGACGAAGAACTCAGGCGAAAGATGGGACAGGCCGGCCACGATTTCTACGAATCGTCATTCAATATCCATAAGAGAATAGGTTTACTGGAAGATATTTACAAGCGATGAACAAGGATACGTTTAAAACCAAGGAAGTCAGAGCCTACAAGATTCCTATACTGGTCGTTGACCTGTTTCTGGAACTTGCTTGCTTTTTGTATCTGCGTTCTGTCTTCAATTTTGAACAGACCCGTGACCTGATTCTCCTGAAGAACAGGAGTATCTATTTCATAGTCATCAGTTCCATTATGGCGTCCCTTATCTGCAGGATGAGGCTCAGTGAGAGGGGAGCGGGCCTTCGCTCAGTCGTTACCCAGGCCCTGAGTTCGTCTCTCCTCACCATCCTGATATTCGCCATTTCCAATCATGTTCTCTTCAATTTCTTCGCAGGACGCTTCTATTTCCTTCTTGGAGTTTCCCTTGCTGTCATCCTTTTCCTGTGGTATTCAGTTGTGTTGAAACTTATCCGTCTTGCAAGAAAATTCGGACGCAACAGGGTTCACTGCGTAATAGTGGGCTCCGACGAGGTGGCTCTCAAACTCTTCAGGGAACTTACCGAGGGCTATGCCTACGTGGATTACAAGGTGCTGGGCTTCCTGACGGACCAGCCTGAAAACCTTCCGTCGAATGCCACCTGTCTCGGACCGGTGTCCGATACGGAGAAGTTCCTGTCCTCCAACAAGGTGCACAATGTGTATTGCAGCATAAACCCTGCAACCAATACCGCCCTGGTGAATTCCATCATCAAGGTCTGCGAGAATCTCTTTATAGACTTTTTCTATCTGCCAAATATGGACGGCTATGTGCGCCGTTCCCTCACATACTCGGAACTTGGAAGCGTAACCATCGTGAACCTTAGGGAGGAACCGCTTGCAAATCCGCTCAACGCCCTGATGAAGAGAACGTTTGACGTTCTGTTCTCGGGCTTCCTGCTGTGTACCCTGTTCCCGTTTATCTTCGTATTCGTATTCATCGGAACAAAACTTTCGTCTCCGGGACCCGTTTTCTTCGTCCAGGAACGCACGGGCTACAGGGGCAGGTCCTTCAAGATGCTCAAATTCCGTTCGATGCGCGTCAATGCCGATGCCGACAGGCTCCAGGCCACTGAAGACGACCCGAGAAAGACCCGCTTCGGCAATTTCCTCCGCAAATCCAGCATCGACGAGCTGCCTCAGCTCATCAATGTCTTTTTGGGAGATATGTCCATCGTCGGTCCGCGTCCTCACATGCTCTATCATACGGAGCTTTATTCCAAGTATATTGACGAATATCTCGTCCGCCATATGGTTAAGCCCGGCCTTACCGGTTGGGCCCAGATCAACGGCTGCCGCGGTGAGACCAAAAACAACGAGCAGATGGCCGACCGCGTCCGCCACGATATCTGGTACATCGAGCACTGGTCTTTTGCCCTTGACCTGAAGATTATCGCCCTCACAATCATAAAATCCATTTCCGGAGATGAACAGGCGTACTAAAACCATAGCGGTCGACTGCAGACCCTTTACCGTTCCCCTTACGGGAATCGGAAGTTTCCTCAGAAACGCCCTTGATACCTTTATCAGGGTTCATCCCGAGATGAGGATCATCCTTTTCTCCCCGGTGCCTTTCCACGAATCCCTTGCCAGGGACTATTCCAAATTCGGGAACGTGGAGGTGATAGTGGAGCCATTTATCTCCCCAAAGAACCTTCAGATAGTCTGGTACGGCATCAAACTGCCGTTCCTGCTTCACAAGTTTAATGTTGACGTACTCTATACGGCCCAGCCTCAGCTTCCTCTTTTCTTCCTTTCAAGAATCAGGAAGGTGATTACCGTGCACGATGTGGTGAACATTGAGTTTGCCGACACGATGACCTTCTCAAACAGGCTTCTGAACAAGGTGTTCTTTTCCCGTTCCCTGAGGAAGGCGGACGCCCTGTGGTTCAATTCCGAGTATACCAAAGGCAAGGTCCTGGCATATTACCCGAAATTGTCCTCCAAGCCTAACATCGTAGGGCTTTCAATCAATACGGAACTTTTCCGCCGTCAGGGCCTGAGCCCTGAACAGAAACGTGCCGTCCTGGCTGCCCACGGGGTTACGGACGGAAGGACTATCCTTTTTGTGGGTAGCCTTGAGCCGAGGAAGAACCTGACGTTCCTTCTTTCTCTTATGCCGGAACTTTACAGAAGGGGAGTCAGGCTTCTTGTGGTTGGAGCAAGGGGCTGGAAGAATTCCGATATCGCCGCTTTCGTCCAGAATCCGTCCTTTCCTAAGGAGAGCACGGTCTTCTGCGGCTATGTGTCGGACGAGGAACTGGTAAAACTCTACAACAGCGTGGACTGCTTTGTGAGCACCTCCAGGAACGAGGGCTTCGGAATGCCTCAGCTGGAGGCGATGTTCTGCGGCTGCCCAGTCGTGTCTCCGAACAATTCCGCCATGACGGAGGTCGTTGGGGGACGAGGAATGCTGATTGACGGATGGGACAGGGACCATTGGGTTGACAGGATCCTTTCCTGCCTTGACGGGAATCATTCTGAACCGGATTTGAGCGGCTTCTCGTGGCCGGCAATTATTGACAGGTTTGACACTTTGATATGATATATATAAACGCCAGATTTTTATCTCAGAAAATCACGGGGGTACAGCGCTTCGCCGTAGAAGTGAGCCGTGAGCTGAAGAAGATATATGGAGAGGAGGTGATACTTCTGGCTCCGCATAACGTGATTTATCCTGACATAGTCAAAGAACTTGGCGTCAGGATAATAGGGAAAAGGACCGGATACGGATGGGAGCAGATGGAACTGCCGGAGTATCTGAAGGAGAAGGGCCGCCCGCTTCTTCTGAATCTCTGCAACCTGGGCCCTCTGAATTATCCAAACTCGGCTGTCGTAGTACACGACATAGCCTGGAAAAGATTCCCTGAGTCCTATTCGGCCGCCTTTGTAAGGACCTATCGTTTCCTTCTTCCAAAACTATGCAGGCGTGCCAACCATGTGTTTACGGTGAGCGAGTTCTCAAAGAAGGAAATCTGCACGGAATTCAGCCTTCCTCAGGATAAAGTCAGCGTGGTGTACAGCGGCGTGACTCCGGTGTTCAGGCACGTGGAGGATGAGGCTCTGCGCGGGGAGAACTATATCCTTGCAGTCTCCTCCCTGAAGGCCAACAAGAATTTCGGCTTCGTGGTGAAGAATTTCGACAGGATTGCAGCCAGGGTTCCCGGCCTTAAACTCTATATCATCGGAGACCTCGAATCCAAGTCGTTCTCAAAGGTCAATCTTAAGGAACTGCGTTCCAATCCATCAGTCAGGCTTCTTGGAAGGGTGAGTGACGAGGACCTGGTAAGATATTACTCCAATGCCAGGGCCTTCGTTTTTCCATCCCTCTTCGAGGGATTCGGCCTTCCTGTGCTGGAGGCTCAGGCCTGCGGCTGCCCGGTGGTATCGTCAAATACGTCGTCCCTGCCTGAGGTGCTGGGTGACAGCGCCGTATTCTTTGACCCGCTGAATGACGATGACTTTGTGGAGAAGGTTGTGTCCAGCCTTGACAAGCCTCTGAAAAGCAAGGCGGCGGCCAATCTGGCAAGGTTCTCCTGGAAGAATACCGCTGCTTCGATGAGCACCGTTATTGACCGTCTTGAGGGCAAGGCGTTCAAGAAATTCTTTTTTGGAATGCTGCGTTACGGCCTCGGGCTGTCGGACAGCGTGGGCGTGGAAACGGACGATGTGGCGCTTTATCTTAAGAGTCATCGAAAGAAACTCACAGGCTATTTCAAATATCAGGGAATTCCGGCCATTATGTATGACGCCATGGACAAACTTGTCCAGAACGGAATGCAGTTGGATGCGGAAACCAAACTGGCATATATGAATCCGGCCATAAAGTCGGAAAAATCATATCGGAAGATGGCTATGGCCATCTCATCCCTGGCATCGAAGTTCTCCGACGCCGGAATCAGGACTATGCTCCTGAAGGGATTGGGAGTGAGCCTTTATTATCCTGTCCCGAACCACCGTCCCAGCGGTGATATGGACATCTGGCTTTTCGGCCGCCAGACGGACGGAGACGAGATTGTGCGCAGGGAAGGAATAAAGGTGAGTTACGCACTGGAACATCATTCCACCTTCAGTTATATGGGCATCGAAGTTGAGAACCACAGTGAATTCTTCAATGTGGCCTCAATCAAGTCCAACGGCCATTTCCACAGCATCCTGGTAAAGGCTGCCGAGGAGTCGGAACCCTATGACCTTCCTGACGGAACCAGGATTTACCTGCCTTCTCCGGCCTTCAACGCAATCTTCCTGCTCCGCCATATGGGAACCCATTTCGCGCCAATGGAAATGCGTCTGCGTCAGGTGCTCGACTGGGGCTTTTTCGTGAAAGCCTGCGGGTCCAGACTTGACTGGAACAGCCTGATGAAATTCTATAAGGAAGAGAACCTCTACGTGTTCTTCACGATAATCAACGCCATCTGTTTCGATTATCTGGGATTTGACAGGAATCTCTTCCCTGACTGTCCTTATGACAGGGAACTGGAAGAGAGGGTGCTGAGGGAAATCCTCCATCCTGAGTTCAATGAAAAGAGACCGGCATCCCTTATAAGACTTCTCCCTTGGAAATGGCGCAGGTGGAGGGCCAACCTATGGAAGCACCGTCTGGTGTACAAGGACACTCCTTTGATGGTGTTCTTCACCCAGATGACAAGCCACATCATGAAACCGAAATCATTCAGGATGTAAGACGAAAAAAGCAGACCCGTAAGGATCTGCTTTATCTTTCTATGAAAGGGGGTTGATTACTAGAATCTATCCTCTGAAGAAACAGTCAGCTTCTTGCGGCCATGGCGGCGGCGTGAAGCCAATACGCGACGTCCGTTTGCTGAGCTCATGCGCTCACGGAATCCGTGCTTGTTGACGCGCTTGCGTACAGATGGTTGAAATGTTCTTTTCATATCTTATTATTTTATTACTTATTCTAAATAGCGAAAATCGGAATGCAAAGGTAGTCTTTTACACTTGAAATGCAAAATTTTCATTGAAAACTTTTTATATTTGCACCCGGAATTGAGGTGTGGTGTAATGGCAGCACAAGTGATTTTGGTTCCCTTAGTCCCCGTTCGAATCGGGGCATCTCAACAATTTTCTTTTTTATTTAATCATGAAAGGCAGCTATCTTTTTCTTGCTGAGGGCTTCGAGGAAACCGAGGCGCTCTCTACGCTTGATGTTCTTCGCCGTGGTGGTCTTAAAGTCTCTACGGTTTCAATTAACGACAATGCGGAGGTTAAGGGCTCTCATTCAATAAGGGTCATCGCTGATCTTACCTGGTCCGCTTTTAAGGCTGAGGGCGATTTCAGCGGCGCATCTTCTTCCGATGTGCTTATTTTCCCGGGAGGCATGCCTGGAACGAAGAACCTTGCCGCCGACTCTGCGTTGATAGAGATTATGAAGGCTCATTACAATGCGGGCGGAACTGTGGCTGCAATCTGCGCGGCTCCTGGTCTGGTGGCTTCACAGCTTGACGATATCAAGGGAAAGACCGTAACCTGCTTCGACGGATTCGAGGAGTATCTTGAAAACAGGGGAGCTGTGTACACAAAAAAACCTGCCGTCGCTGACGGTAATCTCATTACCGCTCGCGGAGCAGGTTGTTCCATTGATTTCGGTCTTGCAATCCTCGGCCACATTCTCGGTACTGAGGCTGTGGAGAAGGTCCGGAAGGGGCTTCAGATAGCCGACTAACCTTTTATCTTCTTCCTCCTCGTGCAAGCGAGAAGTAATAAAAAAGCGTGGCCAGCGATCCTAGGGCTGCAATTACGTAAGTGTATGCCGCCCATTTCAAGGCGTCAAAGGCCATTGCGCTGGTCTCGCCGTGGGTGATGCCTGATTTTTTGAGCCAGCTGATGGCTCTGGCGCTGGCGTTGATCTCTACCGGAAGGGTTATGAACGTGAAAAGCGTGGTTATGGCGTAAAGCCCCAGCGCTACCCAGATAAGGTGAGGGAAAGAATTGAAAAACAAAAGTCCCAGAATAAGCAGCCATGAAACGGTGCCGGAAGCAAAATTTACGGCCGGAACCAGGGCTGAACGCAATTTAAGGGGCAGGTAACCTCTCGAGTGCTGGACGGCGTGTCCGCATTCGTGGGCTGCAACGGCTGCGGCTGCTATTGAACAATCGGAGTAAACGGAGTCACTTAGGTTCAGGGTCCTGTTTACCGGATTGTAGTGGTCTGTGAGCGTACCTTCGACGTGCGTAATCCTGACTCCTGTGATGCCGTGGTCTTCAAGCATTCTGCGCGCCACTTCGGCCCCTGTCATTCTGTCAGGCGTCGGAACTTCCGAATACTTTTCAAATCTGCTCTTGAGCATTGCCTGGACGGAGTAACTTGCCAGTGCAATGGCTATGAATAAGATAAAGTACATAATATAGTCTGTTTAAAGTTTGCTGTTAGTTATATTGCAAAACTTATACCTCTGTAAAGTTATGTAAAATCGGCAGAATTCGGTATTTTTGTATTTTCGTAGAATAATACAATGCAGCGGAATAATGACTTTTCAAGGCTTGAACTGAATCTTCAGAACAGCCTTTATAATTACAGATACTTCCGTGCGAAGATCAAGCCTCAGACCAAACTCCTTGTTCTGGTCAAGGCCAACGCGTACGGACACGGTGCTGTCGAGTTCGCTGCGATGATGCAGAATGCGGGAGCCGACTATCTTGCTGTGGCTCTACCTGTAGAAGGTGTAGAACTTAGAAAGGCAGGAATATCACTTCCAATCCTGGTACTTACCGCAGGAACGGATTTCTTCAATGAAATCATAGACAACAGACTTGAACCCGGAATTCCAAACCTCTATACGCTGAAGGCCTTCTGCGAGGTCCTCAGGCAGAGGGGCATCAAGGATTTCCCCGTACATATAAAACTTGATACCGGAATGCATCGCCTTGGCTTCATGTCAAGCGAACTTGCCGCCCTTACGGACTTTTTGAAGACCTGCCCTTACGTCAAGGTGAAATCCTGCTACTCCCATCTTGCTGTGGCGGAGGATCCGGAGCAGGACGAGTTCACCATGGGCCAGCTCAACATGTTCAAGACCAACGCCGACAGGATTACCTCGGAGATAGGTTACAAGCCGATGTATCACACCCTGAACTCGGCCGGAATCGAGAGATTCCCTGACTGGCAGTTCGACATGGTGCGCCTCGGTATCGGAATTTACGGCATCAGTTGCCTCAAGGATGTCAATCTCAAGCCGGTTGCATCGCTCAAGGTCAAGATCCTTCAGATCAAGCACCTTCACCCGGAGGACGGAACCATCGGCTATGGCCGCTGGGGACATATCGCCCCTGAAGGAACCACCATCGCCACAATTCCTGTGGGCTATGCGGACGGAATCGACCGTCACCTTGGCCGCGGCAACGCCTCGTTCAGCCTGAACGGACACAGGGTCCCGACAATCGGCAACATCTGCATGGACATGTGTATGATAGACATTACCGGGGTTGAGGCAAACGTTGGCGATACCGTCACGATTTTCGGAGAGGACCCTACCATTACGGAGCTTGCCGACATCCTCGGCACCATCCCTTACGAAATCATCACATCGGTGCCTAGAAGAATAGAAAGAATAGTAATCAGAAAATAACACGGAATTATGGAAAAGACAGTGATCACAATCGTCGGTAAGGATACCACCGGCATCATCGCAAAGAGCAGCACGTGGCTCTATCAGCACAATGTCAATATCCTTGACATCGCTCAGACCATCGTCGGCGGCATCTTCAACATGATGATGATCGTTGATACGGCAAATATGACCGTGACCTACGAGGAATTCTCAAAGAGCATGAAGTCTCTTGCCGAAGAGATCGGCGTGGACATCCGCTGTCAGAAGGAGCAGATATTCGACATGATGCACAGAATCTAAAACGAAGGATTATGCTTAACATCAGCGAGGTCTTCGAGACCACAAACATGATCGAGCATGACAACCTCGATGTCAGAACTGTCACTATGGGTATCAGTCTCTTCGACTGTATCAGCACCGACGTTGACAAGACCTGCAGACTTATTGAGGCAAAACTCCTCAAGTATGCGGGCAACCTTGCCAGGACCTGTGATCAGATGAGCGCGGAATTCGGTATTCCAATCGTCAATAAAAGAATTTCCGTAACTCCGATATCGGTTGTGGGAGCATCCTGCTGCAAGTCTCCGGAGGATTACGTCAAGATTTGCATGACCCTTGACAGGGTCAGGGAGAAACTTGGACTGAGCTTCCTCGGCGGTTTCTCGGCCATCGTTTCCAAGGGTATGACGGCAAGTGACCGCATGCTCATAGAGGCCATCCCGGAGGCCCTTGCAAAGACTGATCTCGTGTGTGCCAGCGTGAACGTCGGCTCCACCAAGACAGGTATCAACATGGATGCCGTCAAACTTATGGGCGAGACCATCAAGAAGGCGGCCGAAGCAACCAAGGACAACAACTGCATGGCCTGCGCTAAGCTTGTGGTGCTCTGCAACGCCCCTGACGATAATCCGTTCATGGCGGGAGCCTTCCTTGGAATTACCCAGCCTGACGCCGTCATCAATGTGGGCGTATCCGGTCCGGGCGTAGTCAAGGCGGCCCTTGACAAGTGCCACGGAGAGGATTTCCAGGTGCTTTGCGATACAATTAAGAAGACTGCGTTCAAGATTACCCGCGTGGGTCAGATGATTGCCCAGGAGGCTGCCAAAAGGCTCAACGTTCCGTTCGGTATCATTGACCTTTCCCTTGCGCCTACTCCTGCCATCGGTGACTCCGTTGCCGATATCATCGAGGCTATGGGCATCGAAAAATGCGGAGCTCCGGGCACTACTGCGGCCCTTGCCCTTTTGAACGACCAGGTCAAGAAGGGCGGAGTAATGGCCTCAAGTTATGTGGGCGGACTCAGCGGAGCCTTCATCCCTGTCAGCGAGGACGCCGGCATGATAGCAGCCGCTGAATGCGGAGCCCTTACGATTGAGAAACTCGAGGCGATGACCTGCGTATGCAGCGTCGGACTCGATATGATAGCCATCCCTGGTGACACCACCGCTGCAACGATCTCCGGCATTATCGCCGACGAGGCCGCCATCGGTATGATCAACCAGAAGACTACCGCCGTGCGCATTATGCCTGTCGTAGGAAAGACAGTCGGCGACAGCATCGAGCTTGGCGGACTCCTTGGACGCGCTCCGATCATGAAGGTGAACAACTACAGCTGTGAGGAGTTCATCTCAAGAAGCGGATCGATCCCTGCGCCTATCCACAGCTTCAAGAACTAGAAACTAACCATATTATGCAGAAAAAGACCGTACTTGTAACTGGCGGAGCCGGATTTATAGGCAGCCATGTGTCGGCCGAACTTATCAATGCGGGTTACGACCTCATTGTGGCGGACGACCTTTCCAATTGCGACATGACCAATTACGATGGTCTGAAGAAGATTACCGGAAGGGATGACATCCCTTTCTATAAGATGACCTTCTGCGACGAGGCTACCACCGAGAAGCTTTTCTCCCAGAATAAAATCGACGCCGTGATTCATTTCGCCGCCTTCAAGGCCGTGGGAGAGTCCTGCGCCGAGCCTCTCAAATACTACGGCAACAACCTCAAGTCTCTGATCAACGTCCTTGAGTCAGCACGCCGCAACGGTTGCCGCAACATCCTCTTCTCATCATCCTGCACCGTTTACGGTGAGCCAGAGAAGACTCCGGTTACAGAGCAGACCCCGCGTCAGCCGGCAACATCGCCGTACGGTAATACAAAGCAGATTTCAGAGGACATCCTCAGGGATTCCGTAAGGGCTTACGGCAATCTCAGGGGAATCGCACTCCGCTATTTCAACCCAATAGGAGCCCATCCTACTGCCCTTATGGGAGAACTTCCGCGCGGAGTCCCTAACAACCTCGTCCCATATATCACACAGACAGCCATCGGCAAGAGAGAGTGCCTCAGCGTGTTCGGCAACGATTATCCTACACCAGACGGAACCAATCTCCGTGATTACATCGATATTGTTGACCTTGCAAAGGCACACGTATGCGCAGTCAGGCGTATGCTCAACGACAGGATGGAAAGCGATTACGAAATCTTCAACGTGGGCACCGGAAAGCCTTCTTCAGTCCTGGACCTTGTGAATGCCTTCATCAAGGTTACGGGAGAAAAACTGAACTGGAAGTTTGCTACGCGCCGTGCCGGAGACGTAGTAGCCATCTGGGCCGATCCTTCGCTGGCCAACGAAAAGCTGGGCTGGAAGGCTGAGAGAACCATCGAGGACTCCCTCCTGGCAGCTTGGAAATGGGAACAGAAACTTGCTTCCGGTAAATGACAGAAAGAAAAAAACTATATCTGATTGACGGCCATGCCCTTGTCTTCAGAATGTACTACGCATTCCTGAGGCACCCTATGATAAACTCAAAGGGAATGGACATGTCCATCCTTTTCGGGTTCACCAAATACATACTCGAGCTTCTGGACAAGCGGAAGCCCGAGTATTTCGCTGTTGCCTTCGACCCTCCGGGAGGTACGTTCAGAAATCAGATGTACCCAGAATACAAGGCCAACCGTCCACCTACTCCGCCCCTTGTAATCGAGGCCCTGGAGCCTCTCAAGGAAATTTGCGGAGCCCTGAACATTCCCGTGCTGATGCTTCCGGGCTATGAGGCTGACGATGTTGTCGGAACCATAGCCAAAAGATTCTCTGCCGAGGGACTGGATGTGTATATGGTCACCCCGGATAAGGATTACGGCCAGCTCATTGACGACCACGTCTTTCAGGTCAGGCCGGGTAAGGCCGGAGGTGAGGACGAGGTCTATGGAAAGGAGGAAGTCTGTGCCAAATACAACATCTGCGAGCCTTCCCAGGTAATCGAGATGCTTGCCATCTGCGGTGATGCCGCCGACAATGTTCCCGGTGTTAAGGGTGTGGGCGAGGTCGGAGCCGCTAAGCTTATTGCCAAGTATTCCACTGTGGAGAATATCTACAGCCACATAGACGAGCTTACGCCTAAGCAGAAGCAGATGTTCGAGGAGGCGCGCGGCCATATGGCCCTCTCCCACGAACTCGTGACCATCAAGACGGATGTGCCAGTGGAGGTTACGCTGGAGGATATGGCCGTGGACAATGCATACGGGCCTCTTGCCGCCGACCTCTTTACGCGTTATGAGTTTGGCTCCCTCAGGAAGTATATAGCCCATGTAAAGGCTGATACCCAGGAGGAAACCTCAGTGAAAGCCTCTCTGGAAACCGAATCTGCCGCCTTTGAACAGGTGGAGAAGGCTGCCCGGAATTCTGCAAGGGTTGCACTGGCGGTCTCTGACGGAGGGGTAACCCTGGTTGCCGCAGAAGGCGGCAGGCTCCTTGCCGCCGAAGGACCGGCGTCAGGATTCAAGACTCTCCTGGAAGATGCGGGCGTAGCAAAGGCAGGCTTTGCCATCAAGGCTCAGCTGAATGCTCTCGCCGCTGAAGGAATAACCCTCGGAGGTACTCTGCTTGACGTGGAACTCATGCATTACCTCATAGACCCGGAGAAGAGCCACGACCTTTATGTCCTGTCGGCTGGATATCTCGGAGTTACTCTTGAGGAGGCAGAGCAGGGGGACGGAGACCTGTTCAGTGAGCCGGTAAGAAACGATGATAAAAAGGCGGCCGCCTGCCTCCTTCTCGTGGACAAACTCCGCGCGGAAATGAAGCAGAAGGGAGTGGATGGCGTATATGATACCATAGAGGAACCACTTGTCAGGGTTCTTGCAAAGATGGAAAGGAATGGGGTCAGAATTGACCTGAATTCCCTTCACGACTTTGCGGAAGGTCTCCGCTACGAGGCCTCGGAAAGGGAAGCCCGTATCCGTGAAATGGCGGGCACGCCCGACCTTAACGTATCCTCACCAAAACAGGTTGGAGAGGTGCTCTTTGAGAAACTCAAACTTGATCCTAAGGCAAAAAAAGGAGCCAAGGGCGCCTGGGCTACCGATGAACAGACCCTCCTGGCCCTTGCGGACCGCAATCCTATCGTAGATGAGATTCTGGAATACAGGGGAGTAAAGAAACTCCTCTCAACCTATATAGAACCGTTCCCGGGCTATGTATCTCCAAAGACCGGAAGGGTTCATACCACATTCAATCAGGCCCTCACTTCAACGGGAAGGCTAAGTTCTTCCAATCCTAATCTCCAGAATATCCCAATCAGGACGGAGATGGGAAAGGAGATCCGCAGGGCCTTCGTTCCAGGAGAGGAAGGCGGCCTTATCATGTCCGCCGACTATTCCCAGATTGAGCTCAGAATTATGGCTCATCTGAGCTGTGACGCCCATCTTATAGCAGCGTTCAGGGAAGGAGTGGACGTCCACGCCGCAACTGCGGCCAAGATCTTCGGCATTCCTGTTTCGGAAGTCACTTCAGATCAGAGAAGGATTGCAAAGACTGCCAACTTCGGCATAATGTATGGAATTTCATCCTTTGGTCTTGCCCAGAGGCTCCGCATTTCAAGAAGCGAGGCAAAGAAGATTATCGACGATTATTTCGCCGCATTCCCGTCTATCAGCTCGTTTATCTCAGATACGGTAGAGGCTGCCCGTGAAAACGGATATGTGGAAACCCTCTTCGGAAGAAGACGTTATATAAGGGATATCAACGCTTCAAACGGCAATCTCCGTCAGCTTGCTGAGAGGAATGCCGTCAATGCGCCTATTCAGGGCACCTCGGCAGACATCATAAAGATTGCCATGATCCGTGTTGCTGACCGGATGGAGAAAGCCGCCCTCAAGAGCCGGATGGTCCTCCAGATCCACGACGAACTTGTGTTCGATACAACTCCGGACGAGGTTGAGACCCTGAAGAATATTGTTGTCGGGGAGATGGAGCACGTAATAGAGCTCAGCATCCCTCTAACGGTAGAGTGTAATTATGGAACCAATTGGCTCGAAGCCCACTGATGAACTCATAGTTCTTGCCCGCAATGGCAGTGGAAATGCATTTACGGCTCTCTGGGACAGGCATATAGGTCAGCTCCGGGGCTATATCCGCGGCCTTGTCAGGAACCTTAACGATGTGGATGTCGATGACATCTGCAGCCGCAGTTTTGAGAAGGCTTTCAGGCAGATAGAGACTTTCGACTCCTCCAGGAGCCAGTTTGCAACCTGGCTCAAGACCATAGCCCGCAACACGGCCTTCGACATCCTCGAAAGGGAGAGCAGGGTGCATCCGCGCGGCAGGATAGAGTATATAGACGAGGGAGAGAATGTGGCAGGCTCGCTTGACATCCCTTCTTCCAACATCAATCCTCTTGATTCCATAATCAACGACGAGATTACGGCCGAGAAGGAAAAACACGTGTCCAGGCTGCCCGCCATCTATAGGGACGTGGCGTGGAAGCGCCTTATCGACGGCCTTTCCTACAAGGAAATCGCCGAGGAACTCGACCTGGAACTCAATACGGTCCGCACCCGCCTCCGCAGGGCAAAGGGCCTGATTTCAAAAATGGCGGAGGAAACAGACGAAGAATAAGATGCAGTTTTCAGAATTCAAGGAAATAATCCTGGGCCTTTTCCCGGACATTACTCCGGACCAGCTTGCAAAGTACGAAGCCATGGAGGCCCTGTATGATGAATGGAATTCCAAGATCAACGTCATATCCAGGAAGGATATCGGCGGACTTTATCCGCATCATGTCCTTCATTCCCTGGCTATTGCCGATTATCTTAGGGTACAGCGCCCGGAAACCTACGATAAATGGGTTGAGGGCGGCCTTGAGATTCTGGACCTCGGAACCGGAGGAGGCTTCCCGGGTATTCCGCTTGCCGTACTCTTCCCACGTGTGAACTTTACCCTCTGTGATTCAGTGGGCAAAAAGACCATAGTGGCAGGAGGGGTGAGCCAGGCGCTTGGATTGAAAAACGTCACCGTCGTTAACGCCAGGGCAGAATCCCTTGGCAAGACCTTTGACTTTGTGGTGTCAAGGGCCGTGACATCACTGGATAATTTCTATCCCTGGGTTAAGGGCCGATACCGTGACAGCATCCTCTACCTCAAAGGCGGAGACGTAGCCGAAGAAACAGCCCTTATGATGGCAAGGAACCGTCTTGCAAAGGGAAGTGTTTACACATTCCCGATTGATTCCTGGCTTCCGGGCATAGATTTTACAGGAAAATATGTAATAGATATCAGAAAATAAGATCGCGTAAATGAGATTTCTGCAAACAACCCTTCTGCTCCTGTTATGCATGTTTACGGCCGGAGCCCAGACTACGGAACCGGCACCGGGAGCCACCCGTTTAAGATTTAATGCAGATCCAAGTCTGGTGTACGGAGAATACGGAATGTATGTGCCGGGAGAATCGCTTTCAAAGGCACCTAAAGGATATGAGCCGGTGTACATTGCCATTTATTGCCGTCACGGCGCACGTTACGCCCTTCAGGAGAGCGTTTATGAGGATGTGCTCGGAGTGTTCCAGATGGCAAGGGACAGCGCAAGGCTCACTGCAAAGGGAGAGGACTTTCTGAAACGCTATGAGGTCCTGTATCCTCACGTGGCCCATAAGGGAGGTATCCTTACGGATAAGGGACGCAGACAGCTCTATGATATGGGAGCAAAAATGGTTAAGGACTATCCTTCTGTCTTTAAGGGCCAGACCAGGGGAAGGGGAGTAGCCACCAGCATTCTCAGGACCCAGGAAAGCATGAAGTCCTTCATTGAAGGCGTTAAGTCCGAGGACGGAGACTTCGACACCTCGTTCGATGCGGGAGAGAAGTACAACTCCCTCCTTCTTCCAAGAGATGCCCCCGTTGCGGAAAAGATCAATCTTTCCTATACTCCCGAGGCCACAGAAAGCCTGAACGCTTTCACTGCAAGACATTCCAACCCTGTAGGCTTCCTTGAAAAGTTCTTTACCGACATGGCCTTTGTTTCACGCCACGCAAAGCCGGGCCTTCTCCAGAAATGGATGAGAACTGTGATCGTGGACCTGCCGTGTATCGATTATGAGAGCCCTGACAGGTTTGAAGACATCTTCACCTTTGACGAACTCTACGATATGTGGAGAATCTGGAATTACAGGGGTTATCTTATGATGGGCAACAGTCCGCTGATGTTCGAGGAATGCTCGAAAGTCTGTGAGCCGGCGCTCGCCGAGATTATCCGAAACGTTGATGAGGACCTCTCCAGCGGCCTTCGCCTCAATATGATGTTCTCACACGACGTGGGCCTTCTTCCTCTTCTTTCCTATATGCACGTGTCCAACTTCGGCGCATCAGTTGCGGACCCTGAGAGGGTGGAGGACTATTGGGACAGTTCATACTGCACCATGGCCGCCAACCTGCAGCTCATTTTCTACAGGAACAGAAAGGGCGATATCCTTGTGAAACCGCTTCTGAACGGCGCAGAGACAACACTTCCTTTCCAGTCTGTAAAGGGACCTTATTACAGCTGGAAGGCGTTCAAAGAATATTACAGAAAATAGATTATTCCTTCTCGGATGCTTCAGCGGCCATTACGGCGTTGAAGCACTGACGGCATAAAGGCTCGTAGATATCCTTCTCACCAAGGACTACGAGCTTTTTGCTTCTGGACAGTCTGTGGGAGTGGTTGGCGAGGTTGCCGCATTT